>JBKGYI010000010.1:0-13115 GCA_046546195.1 bacterium
GCACAAAACAATACTGAACAAGCCCGACACCGGTAGCGTATTTGGGATTGCTAACCGCCTCAATCAAACCGGATACACCCCAGGGTTCACCGGTTCGAACCGGCATATCAACAATCTCCTCGGCCAGTTCAGGGATTCCCTTCATACTCGAAGCACCTCCCGTGACAACCATTCCGGCTATTATTTCATCTCGATAGCCTGACTGCTTAATTTCGTAATCAATGAACTTAAAAATCTCTTCCATTCGCGGCTGAATAATTTCACACAGCTCACGGCGACGCACTTCGCGCGGCGGACGCCCGCCAACAGATGGAATTTCAATTATCTCGTCTTCGGGGACCATATCAACCAGGGCACAGCCGTGATTAATCTTTACCATTTCGGCGTCTTTCTTGGATGTACACATCCCCTTCATAACATCCTGGCTGACATGTTCACCACCCAGAGCAATCACCTTGGTATCATAAATCGCTCCGTCGGAGAAAATAGCGATATCGCTGGTTCCGCCGCCAATATCGACCAGACAGACTCCAAGTTCCTTCTCATCGGGGTCAAGCACCGAGTAACTGGAGGCAAGGGGCTCGAGGACTATATCCTCGACATCATAACCGGCGTCATGGACGGCGTTAACAATGTTCTGAGCGGCATTAACTGCAGCCGTAACTATATGAACATCCGCTTCCAGTCGCACACCGGTCATCCCGACCGGATCCCTGATAGAATCCTGGCCATCGACATAAAACTCCTGGGGAAGAACATGAATAAGTTCCCTCCCTTTATCCTGGGGCACCGAGATAGTCGTCGCCGCGTCAATTACGCGGTCAACGTCCATTTCAGTTATTTCCCGGGTGTCATTGGAAATTGCTATCACCCCGGGACTATTTTTGCTTTCTATGTGCTTACCGGCAATACCGACGTAAGCACTGTAAACCTCTACCCCGGCCATGAACTTCGCCTCATTAACAGCGCGCTGAATTGCCCGCACCGTATCATCGACATTAACAACCATCCCGCGGTGCAATCCTTCCGAAGCTTCTTCACCGACACCGATTATCTCAATATCACCGTCCCTGTTCTTTTCTCCAATAATGGCACATACTTTCGTTGTGCCTATATCCAGTCCAACAACAAAATTGTCCTGCGGCATAACTACTCACCTTCCTTAAAAGTTTTCAACCAATTAAAAATTCATTTCCAGCATCTATCGTTAATTTCGAACTCGAATCACCGGTATATATTCTGTCCGGATCACTTAAATCTATGTAATCGCCCATCTGCCGGAACTCTGCTGTATTCATCAATTCATAAAGCCGGCCCACCTTAAGCTCATAGCGATCTGAGCCAAGCAAAACCTCCAGTTCACGCGGCCGATTTATTTTAACCTCAACCGAATATCCAGCCGGCATAACTTTTATCAGATCTATTATGTCAACAGAAAAATATTCAGTAACGGCCTCCTTGACCGCCAGCACTCGCTGCCATATCTGTTGAAACTCCTTCTGGTTGCGGGCCTCTTCAAGTCCAACCACTTTAGGTAAAACTTCCTTGAGTTGATCGAATTCAGCCGAAGTGGGAGCAAACAAAACTCCCTCCCGATCTATTAATTTACCCTCCCCATCGCCGGCATCAGAGCGGCGGACCCAGGCAATTGCTTCCGGTTTACGTTCCTCGACTTCAATAATAAAACGGTCGGGAAACTCCCGGCGCACATCAACTGACTTGAACCGTTTTATTTCGGAGGATATTTTTTGTTTTATTTCAAGTGGTGAAACCTTAAACAGATTAATCCCCTCTTCACCGGCAGTCCCCGCTTCATCCTCCAGAATTTGCTGCACCGTTTCAAATTCCACAGCTTCCAGCCCCTTAATCTTAAGTTCAACCTCAAACCGTTCAGAGCTAATCGCATAACTATAAAAGTTGTGGCCGAGAAAAATAACAGCGAGCACCAGCCCGAGATAAGCGGCCCGGACAACCCAGTGCATCCCCGGATTCAAAGTGGGAAGGCTTTCCGACCAGTTTTTTGTTGTCTTTTCTCGCTGCCGCCGATTTTTCGGTCCCATATCACGCATTTTTTTCTCTCTCCAGGGCCCGGCAGACAAGCTGCCAGACCAGCTGTTCAAACTCAATCCCCGCGCTTTTGGCAGCCATCGGCAGCAAAGAAGTTGCTGTCAACCCGGGGACCGTGTTTATCTCAAGCAGCACCGGTTCTTTATCTTCTTTTAAAATATAATCAACCCGGGACAACGACTCTGTACCCAGGGCGTGAGTGACTTTATTTGTCCGGGCAATCAGCTTGTTCAAAATTTCGGCCTCCAGAGGGGCCGGAACATCGTATTCGGTTAAACCTTTCGTATATTTTGTTTCATAATCAAAATAATCATGACTGGAGCGAATCCCGACCGGCGGCAAAAATAGTTGTTCTTCGAGTTCAACCACCCCGACGGTAACTTCATAACCGGAAATATATTCTTCCACCAGCACCTGGCTGCAATAGCGGCGTGCTTTCTCCACAGCAGTCTGCAACCCGTCAGATTCCACGATAGACATACCGATACTGCTTCCCTCCAGACGAGGTTTAACCACCATCTTTTTAAACCCGGCGGAATTTTCTACAGGTTGATCACTATCAATAACAAACCAGTTAGCGGTGGGAATTTCAAGCTGTTCATAAAGACGTTTGGAAAGCACCTTATCCATGCAGATAGCGCTTGCGGCCACACCGGGACCGGTATACGGTATCCCGTACCACTCCAGCAGCCCCTGGATAACACCATCCTCGCCGCCGCGGCCATGCAAAGCTATGAAAGCAGCATCGATATTTTTATCAAGAAGTTGCCGGCCGAGGTCCCTGTCGGTATCAAACTCAAAAACGCTGCACTCAGCGGTTTTAAGGGCCTCAATAACAGCTTTGCCGGTTTTCAAAGAAACTTCCCGTTCTGCCGAATCGCCGCCGCAGATAACAGCCACATTTTCAGGTTTTTTCATCATTTACTACTCTCCAGCCTTTCATAATTGACTAAAATTTATTACAGTTAATTCAAGTGACAATTTTTTTTCGAACATATTAAATACGCGGCGGCGCACTCGCTGGATCAGCCGCAGGACATCGGCACAACGGGCGCCGCCGCGATTTATAAAGAAGTTGGCATGTTTTTCAGATACTTCTACTTCCCCAATTCTTTCACCTTTTAACCCGGCCCGTTCAATAAGTTCACCGGCACTGACATCTTTTAAGTTTTTAAACACACAACCGGCGCAGGGATATTCAAGCGGTTGAGTTGCTCGTTTTCTAGCCAGGTATTCACGCTGCAATTTTTCCACCTTTTCCCTGCTTTCTTTTTTTAACTTTAATTTAGCCGCCACGATTACCTCGCCGGGAGAAAAGCTGCTACTCCGGTAATCAAACTGCAGTTCCTGCGGGGAGCGTTTTATCAACCGGCCGGCGGAATTCAAGATCTCCACTTCCACAACAAGTTCGGAAATATCCGAACCAAAACTACCGGCATTCATTATCAGTGCTCCACCGAGGCTGCCGGGAATCCCCGCCGCCCATTCAAGGCCGCTGAGCCCCGCGCGGGCAGCCCGCTCAGCAAGCAGAGGCAAAGGAACAGCCGCACCGGCCTGCAGATATTGATCTTGACACTCTATTTTTTCAAATTCACCGGTCAGCTTAAACACAATATTATCCAGCGGTTCGTCAGGAAAGAGGATATTACTGCCACCACCAAGGCAGATCGTTTTCCCCCAGTCTTCGCCGAGATTACGGCGTAATTCAGTTAACTCCGCTCGATTCTGCAGCTCATAAAACCGGTGGGCGGGGCCGCCGATTTTAAAAGTCGTTCGTGCCGCCAGATCAACATTTTCAAGAATCTTCAAGTTTCCCGCGCTCCTATCTTTTTCATAGCCCGATCAAGAATTGGTTCGGCGAGGCTAACAATATTGCCTGCCCCCATCGTGAACAGAAACTGCTTTTTGCCGGGTTCTATCTGTTTCTCAACCCAGTCCAGAATTTTTTCTCGACCGACGGCAAACTCCGTCTGGCTACCGTTGCGGTGCGGCAAAATTTTATTTTTCAAAAATTCAATATCAATCCCGGCAATCTGTTCCTCCCCGGCGGGATAAATTTCAGTAACACATAATTTCCCATCGAATTTAAGAGCGTGCCCAAATTCATCGGCCAGGTCACGGGTTCTTGAATAGCGATGCGGCTGAAAAACAACCAGCAGTTCTCCCTCCAGGTTTTCGGCCGCAGCCTGCAAAGTTTTTTCAATCTCTGTCGGATGATGAGCGTAATCGTCATAAACGGTGAAATCATTCACCCGACCTTTAAGATCAAAGCGGCGGGCCACCCCTTCAAATGATTCCAATCCCGCGCGCACTGCATTAAAATCCATCCCCTTCTCCATCCCGATCGCCAGGGCGGCAAGAGCGTTCTGAACATTAAATTTTCCCGGCAGCGGAAGATTTATTTCGCCAATAAATTTCCCGTCACGCTCAACCTTGAATTTTGTGGTAAAATTTTTGTTTTCAAGGTCATACGCCCGCAATTGATTATGCTCCCCCAGCCCGTATGTTACAAACGGTTTGTGAACCCCGGCCAGCAGATTGCGTATCCGCGGACAATCACCACAGAGGGCAACAAAACCATAAAAAGGAACCGAGTTTATAAACTGTTTGAACGCCGCCTCCACTTCCTGCATATTGCCGTAATAATCCATATGATCGTTCTCAATATTTGTAACCACGGCAAGAACCGGGGTTAATTTTAAAAACGAACCGTCCGATTCATCGGCCTCGACAACGATCTGATCGTCACTGCCAAGCCGGGCGCCAATTCCAAGGTTATGCATTCGGCCGCCAACCACAACAGTAGGGTCAAAACCTCCGCTTTGGAGGACAACCGAAACCATGGCCGTGGTCGTAGTCTTGCCGTGGGTGCCGGCAACTGCAATTCCCTGCTTAAGACGCATCAGTTCGGCAAGCATCTCGGCGCGGGGAATAACCGGTATATTTTTACGATGCGCCTCCTGAATCTCACAGTTATTCTCATCAACAGCCGATGTTTTTACCACAACATCGGCAGCGGTTAAATTATTTACCGAGTGACCGATAGAAATTTTCCCACCCCGGCGGCGAAGATTTCTAATTCGGGCGTTCTCAGCTATATCAGAACCGGTAACCTGGTAACCAAGAGTCAGCAGAACCTCAGCTATTCCACTCATACCGACACCACCGATACCGACAAAATGGATCACCTTTGTTCGCCTGAAATTCATCAATCGGTCCTCCTGGAAATATTCAATAACAAACCAACGGCGACCATATTAATCACCAAAGACGAACCGCCGTAACTTATAAAGGGCATTGGAATCCCGGTTGTCGGTACGGAACCGCTAACAACAGCAAGATTCAAGGCCGCCTGGGTGCCAATCAAAGCCACAAGTCCCAGGCCCAGTAAACGGTCAAAAGGATCGGAGGCCTGCAGACTTATCATGTATCCACGCCAGATCAAATAAATTATTAATCCAAACAAAAACATAATTCCCAAAAAACCCAGCTCCTCACCAAGGATTGCCACAATAGAGTCAGTATACGGTTCGGGCAAATAACCCTGTTTTAAAAAACTTTCTCCCAGACCGCGGCCAAACAAACCACCGCGCCCCAGCGCTCGCAGTGACTGCAAAATGTGATACCCCTTACTGTAGGGATCACCCCAGGGATTTATATAAGCGATAATCCGCGCCCTTCGATAGCCACTTACCATAATTGCCACGGCAAAGGCCGGAACCGTCATCGCCGCGAGGGTAAACAGATAGCGCCAGGGAAACCCGGCCAGAAAAAGCATAATCAAACCAAGCCCCATCAGTTGAAGCGCAGTCCCTACATCGGGGGCAAGAACAACAAAAAGAACAAGTAATCCAACAAGAAAAAAGACTGCCGCCATATCCCTGATAATATTTTTCTGCTGCAGTCTGCTTTTTGTTAAATACAGGGCGCTGATTAATATCACAACCAGCTTAGCAGACTCACTCGGCTGAAACCCGATAAATCCAAAACTAAGCCAGCGACGCGCCCCACCCGCCTCGCGGCCGATAAAAGGAACAAGGACAAGGATTAGAGAAATTAAAATCACCACATACAAAACAGGTATTAAACTTTTCAGGGTGTCGAAGGAGATGACCGCACCAAACAGACACGCCGCCATTCCAATCAGACCCCAGATAAGCTGTCTCTGAAAAAAATAAAGCTCGTTGTTGTAACCTCGATAGGCTCTGAAGGCACTGGAACTAAAAACCATTAAAAGTCCCAGCACCAGCAGTGACACGGCCACCAGAAACAGACTCCAATCAATCTCTTTTAACGTGTCCATCATGCGATCACCTCCCGCACCCAGCAGTGAAACTTCTCGCCGCGTTTTTTATAATTTTCAAAAGCGTCAAAACTTGTCGCACCGGGAGAAAGCAAAACCGTTTCTCCCGGGCGAGCATCTTTTACCAGCATCTTCACAGCCTGCTCCCAGTCGTCAGCATATTCATAATCTATTGCATATTCCCCGGCAAGTTCCCCGAGACGGGCGCGCAGTTCCTCTTCACCACAAAAAACCAGCCGGGCAATCTGTTTTATCTTCAATTTTTCAAAAACAGGTCTAAAATCAGCCTCTTTATTCCCGCCGCCCAGAACAAGTCTGACCGGGGTCTCAACCTTATCCAGCAGAGATACCACAGCGTGAGGATTTGTCCCTTTCGAATCGTTAATCACACGAAAACCTGCGCCGGTTTCTATTTCCTGGGCGCGATAAGCAAGCGGAACAAACTCCTCCAGAACGGCGCGCAGGTTATCAACCAAAGGTTCCAGTTCGGAAAGAGCGAGGACAGCAAGCAGATTTTCAGGAAACATCCGTATAATCTGCGGGAATTCAGCCGCCGCTATCATCCCGTCCTTCAGAATTAACCCCTGTTCGCTCCAGACCGGAAAATCATACCCGGCTATATTTTTCGAAGTAAAAAACCGGCAGCGGTCTGTCACAGGGCCAAACCGCTGTTCGAATTCATCACGCAGATTTTCAGGCATAACAATCCGTCCACCCGGTCTGGTTCTTTTCAGCAACTGCCATTTCAAATCATGATATTTTGCCAGGGAACCGTGCCTGTCCTGGTGATCATCACCGAGATTGGTTAAAAGAAAGTGTTCACATTTAAAATCAAGCAGCCCTTCAATCTGAAAACTGCTCACTTCCACCACATAATTAACTTTTTGCCCCGGCGGGTGAGCAAAAACCGCCTCAATCATCGGACGGCCCACATTGCCGCAGATATCAACTTCAGTCTTTTCCCTTACCTTTAAACAAGCTCCAGTCAGACGGGCAGCTGTACTCTTCCCATTTGTCCCGGTTACTGCATACACAGGCCCCTCACAGAATTGAGCGGCAACTTCCAGTTCGCCGACAACCCGGACTCCGCTGCGGCGCGCCGCGGAAACAACTTCATGCTCCTGCGGAACACCGGGGCTTAATATAAGCAGATCAAGTCCGGGTTTGATCTCGCGGGGTTGAAAGACCCATTTTATATTATCCGGCCAGTCACCGGCCGGACGCTCGGACTGGCGGTCATCATAAACAACCAGTTGTCGACAGCGGACGGCCAGATTTTTCAAAAGGGCGCGCCCGGTCCGCCCAAAACCGTAAATACCGACTCGTGGCTGCTTTATATCTTTGAATCTATTTTTCCGAACCATATTCTTCACTACCATATTCATCGTAATTTCAGCGTGCTCAGAGCTATCAGGGCCAGGATAATACCGACTATCCAGAATCTTATCGTTATCTTGCTTTCCTCGACCCCTTTCAGCTCAAAATGATGATGAAGCGGTGCCATTTTCAAAAGACGGCGGCCGGTAAGTTTATAGCAGCCAATCTGGGCAAATACCGACAATGCTTCAATAACAAAAATACCTCCAACTACAACTAACAGAAGTTCCTGCTTGATAATTACGGCCAGTATTCCAATTGAACCGCCAAGCGGGAGCGAACCGGCATCCCCCATAAATATCTGGGCCGGATGGGCATTAAACCAGAGAAAACCAAGAGCCGCCCCGATCAGAGCGGCGACAAATACTGTCAGTTCCCCACTGCCGCGAATATTTGGAACCTGCAGATACTCACTAAACATATAATGGCCGCTGATATAGGCCATGGCCCCGTAAGCAACGGCGCAGAAGGTCACCGAACCAATAGCCAGACCGTCAAGACCATCGGTAAGGTTAACAGCGTTAGAAGTTCCAATCACCACAATTATCACCAGAGGTATATAAAGCAGACCAAGCGGCAGCCAGACCTCCTTCATAAAGGGAAGAAACAGTGACTGACTCAGTTCATATCTGAACTCCTCCGAAAGCCACAGCAACCGAATCGGTAGTGGTTCCCGGATCAACCAGAGTCCAACAACAACACCGACTATAAGTTGAACCAGCAGTTTTGTTTTCACCGACAGGCCATCTGTTTCCGGAGTG
The DNA here is from genome assembly GCA_046546195.1 of bacterium. Taxonomy (GTDB): domain Bacteria; phylum T1Sed10-126; class T1Sed10-126; order T1Sed10-126; family T1Sed10-126; genus CAYTSZ01. The sequence goes on from JBKGYI010000010.1 coordinate 8,509, forward strand.
CGCATTTTATACCAATCATCAAGAGCTCCCAGCAAACCAAGAGTAACCATTACAAAAAGTATCATTTGAATAAAACGATTGCTTAAATCAGCCCAGATAACAGTGGACATTATCACCGAGAAAACAAGTAACAACCCCCCCATGGTGGGTGTTCCCTCTTTCCCCTCCTGGAACTCAAGAAAAGGTCGCAGATCTCTCTGAGCCAGGTTCCAGGAACGAAACCGGGGAGTCAACCACCAGACCAGTCCCCAGCACATAATCAGGCTGGTCACAGCCGCATAAGCGGTGCGAAAAGTAATATATTGAAAAAGACGGACAAATGACAGCCATGTTTCAGGTTCATAAAAATACTGATAAATAGCGTGCATCATTTCAGATCAGTCCATTTTTCAACTAACCTGTACAGTCCGGCGGCATGGGAAGATTTAACCAGCGCGCTGCTGAAATCAGATAAATTAAGATCAGAAAGTTCTTCCGCATCTTTATGAAAATTAATTTGATCCGAGCCAAATCCTTCGGCCACCTGTTGGGCGAAAGCCCCCACATAATGAATTTCTGTATCGTCAAGTTCGGCCAGCCGCTCACCAAGTTCGCGATGCAGCCGGCCGGCAGACGCACCAAGTTCCTTCATCTCGCCAAGCACAGCAAGACGCGGTGGAGAAAGACGCATCAGGTGGCGCAGAGCGGCAGCCATCGAATCGGGGTTGGCGTTGTAGCTGTCGTCAATCAGGCGACAACCATCCACTTCGATTATACGCCCGCGGCCGGCGGGTATCTGAAAATTACTCAGAACGTCTTTGATTGTTTTCACTTTCACATCTAACAACCGCGCCGCGGCAACGGCCAGGGCACTGTTGAGCAAAAATTCATACCTGGACAGCGGTAATTTCAGACTGAAATCACCTGTTTCAAGCAGATCACCGCTGCAATTACGTTTAACATTTACAAAATAATCAGCAGCGGGGGAAGAACCAACAGTTCGCACCGGAGCAGCGCTTTTCTTGAAAAGCAGCTCGCGATAACGAATGTTTTCCGGTATAAAAGCCACCCCATCGGATTTTAATCCGGCAAGCAGTGCACTTTTCTCCCGGGCCACCTGTTCAACCGTATCCAGCCCCTGCAAATGCGAGGGACCAATATGTGTTATAATTCCCATGTCCGGCTGCAAAACACCGGTCAAAAAATCTATTTCACCGGGTCCGTTCGTACCGACCTCGGCGACAAGCACTTCCCGACCGCCCTCGTTAAGAATGGTCAGCGGCAGACCAAGCTGATTATTATAATTACCGGGTGTTTTCCCGACCGTGTATCTGCCGGTCAACAGTTCTGAAAGTATCTCTTTTAAAGTGGTCTTCCCACAGCTGCCGGTAATACCGATCACATAACTGTCAATCTGCGCGCGATAGGCGGCAGCCAGATGCTGCAGGGCGCGGCAGGTATCTTTAACTATTAGCTGCGGGCAGTCAATATCCTGTTTTTCACGGACCATCACAGCGGCAGCGCCATTAGCGAGGGCATCATCTACAAACCGGTGGCCATCTGTTTGTTCGCCCGGCAAAGCGACAAACAGACTGCCGGGTTTACACTTTCTACTGTCAATACAGACAGAGTCAACCACTGGGAGAGCGGCTCCGGCTCGCTGAAAATCGCCGTTTTTTATAAGTGCTTCTAAGTTTATTTTTTTAGCCAAGCGACTCTGCCACCTCCCGGGCTACCGAGGCATCATCAAATGGAATAACCCGCTCGCCAACAACCTGTTCGGTTTCATGACCTTTACCAAGGATAAGAACAGTATCGTTTCGCGAGGCCCGGGCGATGGCCCGGCGAATAGCCTGCCCTCTATCAGGTTCTACAAGATGGTTATTCCCTTCCATTCCAACCAGGATATCATCAATTATCCGCAGGGGATCTTCGCTGCGCGGATTATCGGAAGTGATAACCGAATAATCAGCCAGGCGGGCCGCAACCGCACCCATTTCGGGACGTTTACCGCGATCACGATCTCCTCCGGCACCAAAAACGACAATAAGTTTGCCGTCCACAAGCGGTTTTATACTGCCGATAATATTTTCCATCGCATCTGCGGTATGAGCATAATCGACTAAAACAGCAGGTTCGGCAAGAACCTTTTCGCAGCGGCCCCGGATCCCCGGACAAGCAGCTATACCCCGGCTCACCATTTCAGGTTCAACTCCCGCCTCCCAGGCAATCGCAGCAGCAAGCGCAATATTTTTATAATTAAACAACCCGGTAAGCGGAGATTCCAGGAAAAGTTCGACACCCTCAGGGTTCACAAGCTTAAAATCAGTTCCGTTTAAATCAGACCGGATATCCTCCACCCGGTAATCGCCATTTTTCCCCACAGAAAGCGCATCCAGTTCCCCGGCAAGACGGCGCCCATATTCATCTTCGGTGCAGATAACATTTTTATCGCTCTGCAGAAAAAGTTTCTTTTTAGCCCGGTAATAATCTTCCATGTCATCATGATAATCAAGATGCTCACGTGATAAATTTGTAAACCCGGAAACGGCAAACGAAAGCCCCTTCACACGGCCCTGTTCAAGGCCGTGCGAAGAGACTTCCATAACCGCCACCCTGCAGCCACTGTCTGCCCAATCATGCAGGCAGCGGTAATTTTCAACAACTGAGGGGGTAGTTCTATCCGCCTTCCAGCTCCGCCCGTCAAAGCGACGGGCAATAGTCCCAATCAGACCAGTCTTTTCCCCTGCTGTTGAAAAAATTGTTTCAAGTAGGTGGGTTGTGGTTGTTTTACCGTTTGTTCCCGTTATCCCAATCAGGCACAGTTCTTCGGAAGGATTGCCATAAAAACGCTGCAGTAATTGAATAAGTATTTTCCGTGTACATTCACAGTCATAAACGGGCAATTGGTTATCGGAAGGAAGTTTTTCTTTTTTGTCTTTTTCTATCAGAAGAGCAGCCGCGCCGGCTTTAACGGCCTGTTTTAAAAATTCATGGCCATCGCTGTCATATCCGGGGAGGGCAATAAATAGTTCCCCCTCCTGAAGCTGGCGGGTATCTATAGATATACCCGTTATCTCCGGACTGTTTTTATTCGCCAGCGCAAAGACAGGTAAACCATCAATAAGTTTTTCTATTAACACAGTTTTGTTTTCTCCTTAACCCATAATTTATCTCATGGTGATCGCCCCCCCTCCGGGGGCAATACAGCCCATTGCGAACGTGAAATTTCTAAAACAGGTATTGTATCGGCAGCGGTCATCCCTAGCTGATTCATAGCTATCCGCTGAATACGATCCAATCTGCGCAATCGCGAAACCGCAACTTCTTCGCGGTGCACCTGCATTCTTAACTCATGATTTTCATTTTCCAGGCGGGTAATCTGATAACCAACCCTGGCAAGATGTATCTGCCGCCAGACAACCTGACCGCACAGAGTTCCTACCAGTACAAGCACCAGAATCCCAATTAACAAGGACCGAGGCGAGATCGATTTGTGGCGAGTACGCAGACTGCTTTTCAAGCGACATAAAAAGCTCTCGAACCGGCTTCCGGCTCGCGAAGATCGACTGCGATAATAGGAGTTACGTCCGTGTCTCATTGACTGGTTCATCCCTTACTGTGTCTCTGAAAAGAGAGACTCCTGGTAGAGTTTCTCCTTATCAGGTGTGCTGTATTTAAATTCGTCATTAACTGGTATTTTCTAAAGTGCGTCTTATCCGATTACTGGTCTATTATAGTTGTGTGCCAACTTCTTTTCTGGTGTTTTTTGCTGCTCATAACTTATCCTGTATTTGATCAGATCTTTTCAGCCACCCGCAATTTTGCCGAGCGTGCTCTTGGATTTGCCTCGATTTCCTCCTTTCCTGGAATTATCGGTGATCGATTAACCACTCGGCACCTGGCTTTCTTATCACAGGCGCACACCGGCAGCTGGGGCGGACAGATACAATCTCTGGCCTGCTCGCGAAAAAAGTGTTTCACAATCCTGTCTTCCAGCGAGTGAAAACTTATAACCGCCAGCCGGCCGCCTTCAGCCAGCAGATCCAGAGCCGTTTCCAGCGAACTTTCCAGTTCAACCAGCTCCCGGTTTACCGCGATGCGAAAGGCCTGAAAAACACGGGCCAGCTCACCTTTTTGGCGGGGCGGAATAACAGCTTTTTCTACCGCCTCACAGATATCAGAAACCTTTTTAACCGGTTTTCTCTCTTCTATTGCATAAACAATAGCCGCCGGCTGCCTTACTTCTCCATACTGCCGGAGAATCTTCTTTATCTGAGCCGGGGAACTGTCATTGATCAACTTCCACGCGGGCGGGGTATCCGATTCAGCATTAAACCGACAATCAAAAGGTTCCTCCCGGTTTTGAAAAGAAAAACCGCGTTTTGAATGTTCGAGATGATAGGAGCATATCCCCAGGTCGAAATATATTACATCGACCTCTTCTATGCCCAACCGTTCCAGTTCACGTTTCATAAACCAGTAGGAGCAGTTAATCAACTCCACCCGTGAATCTTTCTTCAGATGAGCGGGGATAGACTTAAAAACAGCCGGGTCCCTTTCAAATCCTACAAGCAGGCCTCGCTGGTCCAACTGTTCGAGAACTGCCGCAGCATGGCCACCAGCTC
>JBKGYI010000011.1:0-13010 GCA_046546195.1 bacterium
GAGTGCTGCCCTCTGGGTGAATAATTCATGATTCTCATGAATTATTCAGGTTAACTCACAACCTTTTACTCATCCACAAAAGGGAGATACTTTTTCTGCACCGGCTTGCGAGTTTCAAAAGCCAGTCGCAAATGCAGCATACCCTCGAAGAAACCTTTCAGCCAGGGTAAAAAATTCCCTTCTTTCAGAGCAAAAAAACCGTCGGCAAAAAAATGCTTAACTGTTTTCCTGAAGGCCGTTATTACAGCAAAATTACGCCAGATATACCAGAGCATATTACGCCCCTGGTAATAATGATAGCGGCGACTCAGTTTTTTTGCAGGCCGGTGATGAATAATTGTTATCGTGGGAAAATATCTTACCTCGGCCCCGGTCGCTATTATACGGGTGGCCAGATCACGCTCTTCTACATATATGTAATACGGTTCCCAGAACCCCCCGGTACGTTCAAACATCTCGGGCCGGATAGCTGCGCCACATGTGTTTATCGTCGGACTGAAATATCCCTGGTGCACATCAACTTTTTCCAGGACCCGGGCCGAGGGGGTAAACCATTCCTCATCCTCGCCGGTTCTACCGTTAATAATCCTGAAACTGGCCGCGCCAAGCTCGGGATTACCGCGGAATTTTTCTACTATCCGGGAGACAACATTATCCGCCGGCAATTCGCTATCGTCATCTAAAGTGATGATTAAATCCCCCTCGGACTCGGTAAAACCACGATTGCGGGCGGCTATGCCAATATTTTCCTCCAGACCGATATACTTCACCCATGGAAATAATTCCCGAATCATAGTCGCCGTCCCATCGCTGCTGTTATTGTCAACAACCACTGTTTCCAGCGACGGATAATTTTGAATCATTACCGATTGCAAACAGACCTCTAAGTCATCACGACGATTAGAAGTTATTATTACAATAGAAACATGTTTAACCGTACTTACTTCATCATAATCAACCATAACCCTGAAGTTCTCCTTTTTTACCGTTTTGTCCCTTAAAGGGTCGTATTTATTTCCAATTATTGCAAGTTTGTTTTAACTTTACCAATATCAACTCTTGATTACAGAGAAGGTCTGTATTACCATTACTTATGGTATAAAAAAGCCAGCAGATCGTTAACAAGCATCTGCAGCTACCACAGGAAAATAATTTAACTAACCGATTAAAGGTGGTGCAACAATGCTGACCACATTCGATTACCTCGCCCCTGAAAACAAGGAACAACTGTTTGATCTCCTCGATGAAAACCGCGAGGGAGTTTCTCTGCTCTCGGGAGGCACAGACTTGCTCGTCGATATCAGAAACGGTATCGTCTCCCCGGATACAGTCGTTGATATTAAGAAAATCGAAGAATTCGGGCGCCTGACCTTTGATGAATCCGAAGGACTTTCCATCGGTGCTGCGGTGACCTGTGCCGAACTCATCAATAATCAGGCAGTTCAGAAAAAATTCCCCTTCCTGATCGAAGCGGCCGAAGACCTCGCTTCCCCCCAGCTGCGCAACCGGGCAACTGTTGTGGGAAATGTCTGCAAGGCATCCCCCTGCGGTGACATGTCCCGGATACTTTTAGCCCTGGAAGCAACAGCGGTTATCTCTTCTTCGAAAGGCAGTCGCGAGGTTGCTCTTGAAGATTTTTTCACCGGAGTTCAAAAAACAGTGCTCGAAGATAATGAAATCATGGAAAAAATAGTTGTCCCCGCTGAAATGACAGAATTTAAAGGGGGCAATAAAAAATTAAAGCGTATAAAAGGCCATGACCTTGCCCTGGCAAGTGTTTCAGTTGTTAAAAACAGCAAAAAAATGAACATAGCAATCGGTTCCTGCTGCACAACACCGGTGTTAATCAAAGATCTTGACCCGGATATCCCTGCTAATAAGCTGTGCGAGATAATCGACGAAACCATCGCGCCAATAGACGATCAGCGAGCTTCGAAAGAATACCGGGTATTCATGGTAAAAAATTACGCAAAAAAACTATTGGCTGAATTGAATTAAACACCAGGAGGTTACTATGAAAATTTCTCTTACTGTTAACGGCAAAAACTATGAAAAAGAAACCGATCCCTCCCGCACCCTGTTGCGTTTTTTACGGGAGGATATCGGGCTAACCGGGACAAAAGAAGGCTGCGGGGCCGGCGAATGCGGGGCCTGCACGGTAATAATGGACGGTAAGACAGTTAATTCCTGCCTCGTCCTCGCCGCCGAAGCTGACGGCAGCGAAATAGAAACAGTGGAAGGCGAAGCAGAAGAAGGCGAGCTTTCCGACCTTCAAATAGCTCTGCACGATAACCACGCCGTTCAATGCGGATTTTGCACGCCGGGAATGATAATGTCGATTCGCGCCCTCCTGGCTGAAAATCCCAAACCAGGCGAACAGGAGATAAAAGAAGCGATCGAAGGTAATCTCTGCCGGTGTACCGGTTACAAACAGATTGTTGAAGCGGTTCTTGATTACACGGGCCAACTCGAAGAGAAAGAGGGGCTAACCCATGCGTGAAGATACTCCTGCAGAAGAGCTTGATTTTGTCGGTAAAGAAACAAAGAGAATTGATGTAATTGAAAAAATGACCGGAAAAGCAATCTATACCGGTGATATTCAGAAAGCCGGAATGCTGCATGCCAAAGTAAAACGCAGCCCCCACGCCCGGGCTAAAATTGTCCGTATCGACACCACCAGAGCAGAAAAAATGCCCGGGGTTCACGCCGTATTAACCGGCAAGGGCTGCGACAATAAACTGGGAAAGTATAAACTGGGGCTTTACCTCGTTGACAAAGATGTTCTGGCTAAAGAAAGAGTTCGCCACTACGGCGAAGCCGTCGCAGCCGTTGCAGCCGAAACCCCCGAACTGGCCCAGAAGGCCGTTGATAAAATCGAGGTTGAATACGAGGTGGAAAAACCTGTTCTTGATGCTGTGGAAGCGGTTAAAGAAGAGGCCCCGCTGGTCCATCCCGACCTCGAAGAATACGATTATATGGAATCTGCTTTCACACCACAGCCGGGCACAAATATAGCCAATCATACAAAAATACGTAAGGGGGACGTTGAAAAAGGGTTCGAAGAGGCCGACCATGTTTTTGAAAGGGAATACACAAATCCCAATGTCCAGCATGTGCCGATGGAAACACATATTGCTATCGCTCAATGGCGCGAACAGGGAAAAATTGATGTCTACACCTCCGCCCAGTCACCTTTTACCGTCCGCAATCTGCTGTGCGTGGCTTTTGGTCTTTCCCATAAAGATGTCCGGGTCCAGGTGCCCCATGTCGGAGGAGGCTTCGGTGGGAAAGCGGGGATCGGAGTCGAACCGCTGGCCTGCTGTCTTTCCCGCATAGCCAACGGTCGACCGGTAAAACTTCAGGCTACCCGCGAAGAAGAATTTAGCCTCCTTCCCTGCCGCAGCGGTCTTACCTACCGGATAAAAACAGGTATCAATAATGACGGAAAAATAGTTGCTCAAAAAATGACCATGTACTGGGATTCCGGAGCTTATGCAGATTATGCTGTTAATGTAACCCGGGCTTCCGCTTATTCAGCCAGCGGCCCCTACGAAATTCCTAACGCCTGGGTTGATGCCTATACTGTTTACACAAACAAACCCTACGGAACAGCCTATCGCGGTTTCGGACATGTCGAGTTCTCCTGGGGAGCAGAACGGCACATAAATTACATGGCGGAAAAACTGGGCATCGACCCCCTTGAACTGCGCAGGAAAAACGCCCTGAAACCCGACGCCATTACCCTGACCGGTGAGAAGATAACCGAAAATACCGGGGATGTCATCAAGTGCATGAATGAAGCGGCTAAAGCAATTAATTACGGCGAACTCACCGAGGAAGAGAAAAAACGAGAAAATCAAAGCGGGCGAAAAATAGCAAAAGCTGTCGCCGCCCTGCATAAAGCACCGGCAATGCCCTCATTTACCGCCACTTCAGCCGTTGTCAAACTCAACGAGGATGGTTCGGTGATTGCCGATGTCTCCCTTACCGATTACGGACAGGGAACTTATACCTCACTTGCTCAAATGATCGCCGAAGAACTTAGAATACCGGTTGAAAAAATTAACATGAGTTTCGAGGGGGATACCGAAAAAGGAACCTACGACTGGCAGACAGTCGCTTCCAAGGGACTTTTGATGAGCGGTAACGCCTGCATCCTGGCCTGCAAAGATCTGCTCGAAAAAGCTTATGGAGATGCCGGGGAAATCCTGCGCGCCAATCCCTGCGACCTCGATCATAAAGACGGCAAGATCTTTATCAAGCACCACCCCAAAAAATACGTAACTTTTGCCGATCTGTCAGTCGGTTACGCTTATCCCAGTGGTGAAGGTATCGGCGGACCACTGGTTGGAGTCGGTCGCTACATGGCCCAGGGGTTGACCAGCCTGGACAAAGAAACCGGCCAGGGGCTGCCCGCTCTGGACTGGACCTATGGCGCCCACGGAGTGATCGTCTCCGTCGACCCCGAAACCGGTGAGTTTGATATATTAAAAGTCGCCTCGGCCTTTGACGTCGGAAAAACAATAAATCCCGGAGCTGTCCGCGGGCAGATAATCGGCGGCATGCTGCAGGGACTGGGAACCGCTGTCTGCGAGGGATATATATACGACGGACAGGGACATCTGCTCAACCCCTCTTTCACCGATAACAAAATTCCAACATCCCTGGATATTCCTGAAGAAATAGAAGGAATTGTAATTGAAACACCACAGATCGATGGTCCCTACGGAGCACGGGGTGTTGGAGAACACGGAATGATTGCTCTTTGCGGTGCAATTGGAAACGCTATCTACAAAGCGGTGGGCGCCGATCTGACTCACATGCCGATTCGTGACGAGGATGTCTGGTGGGCCCTGCCCCGGAACATGGGTAAAGAGAAAGAAAAAGCCCGCTATTCGATGGTTTGAATCTCGGAAAGATAACAGTCTCTCCCCCTGAAATCGGGAGAACAATATTTTGAAGCGAAAAAAAATTCTACATTCCCGCACCGATAGCCTGTTTCCCGAAATAGTAAAAAAATCCGGGAAAATATCCGCCGTTTTTAACAGTTCTTTCGATATCCTGCTCGATAACTTCCTGGTCAACTGCACCTCTAAAAAAGAAACCCTGCATCCTCTTTCCCTGCTGACAGTCCCCGGGATAATAGACAGCGCACAAAAAAACTCCCCGGTGGAATTCTCTTTTCCATTTATAAAAATAGCCGGCAAAAAATTTGAAATCAAAGCAGACATTGCCCCCCCGGCAGCGCAGCCGGTAAATAGATCCCATCTCTCCGCCAATATCCGGCGACTGAAGCAATCCCTGCAGATCAACGGTGTTGATTCACTGCTTAATAAAAATACATCCGGCGGGTTAAATGGCGCGGTCCAACTTTTTCGAAGGAAGTTGGAGCATCCTCCCCTGCAGGCGGATGATTTTATTGAATTTTTCGGAGCCGGTGAGGGTTTAACCCCCACCTGGGATGATTTTTTTGCCGGCGCACTGCTCGCCGATAGAATCACCGGCAATAATATAATTTTTACGGGTGAAATGTTTTTTAACCGGCTAAAAAATAAAACAACACGCACCAGTTACTGGCAATTAAAGTTCGCCAACACCGGTAAATTTGCGTGGCAGTTTGAACAGCTAATTCACAGACTGCGCTGCCGGAAAACTACCGCCGCCGATTTCATAACTCCCCTGAGCAGTGGCCACAGCTCGGGCACTGATATCTGCCAGGGCATAATCGAAGCATTCAATCATTTTTCTGAAAAAATATGATTCGGGCGCCCGATGAAAAGATGCGAAAAAGCCCATCGTTTGATAACATACTTTTATAGAGGTTGCTGTAAATTAAATAACATTTTTTTACCGACCACAAAATTTATTTTAAAAACAAGATCTCGATAAAGGAGACGCGAAAATGAGTATCGTTTATGAACTTCAGAAAGACACTTACTATGATTCTGTAACTCTGATGCTGGTAAGCAGCGATTTAAAAAAGGAACCGGGAGTCGAAGAAGTCGTTGTTGGAATGGGCACCGACTATAATATTGACAGTTTAAAACGACTCGATATGTTTAAACCCGAGCTTGAAAAAGCAACACCAAACGATCTCATTTTTTGCATAAAAGCAGATGATGAGGCCACAGCCGGCAGCGCACTGAAAAGAGCCCAACAACTGCTCACCGAAAAAAAATCAGCTAAATCCACCAGCGGCTATAATCCGCCAACCCAGGAGTCAGCCGGAAAAGAGATGCCGGACGCTAATATGGTCATAATCTCCATTCCCGGCGAACATGCCTTCAAAGAAGCCGATCAGGCCCTGGACAATGACCGCCATGTTATGCTTTTTTCCGATAACGTTTCCATTGAAGAAGAACTGAAATTAAAGAAAAAAGCCGTGGAAAAAGAGCTGCTTATGATGGGCCCCGACTGCGGGACAGCAATAATAAACAGCCTTCCCCTGGCCTTTGCCAACGAGGTTCGGGAAGGTAACGTCGGGATTGTTGCCGCCTCGGGAACCGGACTTCAGGAAGTAAGTAGCATAATTCACCGTCTGGGCGGCGGTATTTCCCAGGGGATAGGAGTGGGCGGGCGCGACCTCTCCGAGGATATCGGTGGCCTGATGACTATTCAGGCAGCACAGGCCCTCGAAGAAGACCCCCGGACTGATGTTATTCTCCTCGTTTCAAAACCTCCCGCCAAATCGGTCCTGAAAAAATTGTTTGCTGAATTGAAAAATTTAAATAAACCGGTCGTCGTCTTTTTTATCGGTGCCGACCCCGCGCTGATCGAAGCAGAAGGATTCAACGCCGCCGCCAACCTCGAAGATGCAGCGGTCAAAACCTGCCGGCTGGCGGCTGACAAAGATATCAAACCGCTGATGAGCGACGAAGAAATAAAAGATATGGCAGCCGGAATTTCTCTCACCGGTAAATACCTGCGCGGGCTTTACTCCGGCGGCACGCTCTGCGACGAAGCGCAGCTTCTGCTCCAAGAACTTGACGGAGATATTTACTCCAACACACCTGTTGAAGGCTGCAAAGAACTCAACGACCTCTATGAAAGTAAAAACCACACGATAATTGATCTTGGAGAAGATGAATTCACCCGCGGACGGGCTCACCCGATGATCGACCCAACCCTGCGCCAGGAAAGAATAGTCCAGGAATTTAAAGACAGGGAAACCGCTGTCATTATGCTCGATGTGGTCCTCGGTTCCGGCTCACACCCCGATATGGCCGGTGCCCTGGTGGAAGCTATTGAGAAGGGCCGCAGTGAAACAACCAACCGGCCCCTAATTACCGCTTCCCTGTGTGGAACCGACGAGGATTTTCAGGATTACGCCAAACAACAGAAAATCCTTGAGGACGCCGGGGTAAAGGTTTTCCCATCTAACGTATCAATGGTAAAATTTGTTAAGTCGTTACTGGCGTAACAATAATTAGAAAGGATAGATAAAATTGAATAAAATAAATAAGCTGTTTGACTCTGAACTTAAAGTCATTAATATCGGACTGATCGGGTTTGCCGAAGAGCTGCGCAACCGCAACACCGAGGTTGTTCACGTCGACTGGAAACCACCGGCTGGCGGAAATAAGAAAGTCCAGAATTTACTTGGAAAATTAAATATCTGAGAATAAAGAAAAAGTAATAACCCAAACTGGAGGAGTTAGTATGAGTGTTGATATTAAAGCTGCAAATAAAAAAGCAGTAAATATAATTCAAAACGGTAAACCGTTTCTGATCGGAGTGGGCACAGTCGGTGAAGACGTACCCGGAATGCACGACAAATTAATCCTGCACGCCGGACCGCCCGTTGAGTGGGAAAACATGAGCGGACCGACCCAGGGAGCGGTTATTGGCGCCCTTATCTACGAGGGTATGGCCGAAAACGAAGCCGAAGCACGCGAGCTGGCCGCTTCCGGAGAAATAGAGTTTGAACCCTGGCACGAGCACAACGGTGTCGGGCCAATGGCCGGGATAGCTTCGGCAAGTATGCCGGTCTGGATCGTGGAAAACAAAGAACACTCCAACCGTGCTTACTGCACTTTCAACGAAGGACTCGGCAAGGTTCTGCGTTACGGAGCTTTCGCTCCCGACGTTATTGATCATCTGAAATGGATGGAAAGTGAACTGGCGCCGGTCATGGAAGAAACTTTAAAAATCACCGGTGAAATCAATCTGAAAAGCATGATCTCCGAAGCCCTGCAGATGGGGGACGAAGTACATAACCGTAACCGGGCCGCTACTTCCCTGCTGTTTAGAAAACTGGCCCCCGCTCTGCTGGAGACTGATTTTTCTACCCACCAGAAGAAAAAAGTTCTGGAATTCATCGATTCTAATGACCATTTCTTTTTGAATCTCAGTATGCCGGCCTGTAAATCCATGGTTCAACCTGCTGAAGGAATCGAGGGCTGCTCGATTGTCACTGCTCTTGCCCGCAGCGGGACTGAGTTCGGAATCAGAGTGGCAGGGCTGCCCGGTGAGTGGTTCGCGGTTCCCTCCCCCGTGGTTGACGGGCTTTTCTTCTCCGGTTACTCCACTGAAGACGCCTGCGCCGATATCGGTGACAGTACAATCACAGAAACCTGTGGGCTGGGTGGCTTCTCAATGGCCGCTGCTCCAGCAATTGTTAAATTTGTTGGGGGAACTGTAGAAGACGCCTTCAATTTCACCCGCCAGATGTATGAAATAACTGAGGAAGAATCACAGTTTTTTCAAATCCCCGGTCTTGATTTTCGCGGCGCACCGGTCGGACTGAATATCCTGAAGGTCTGTGAACTGAATATTGTTCCCAAGATCAATACCGGTATAGCTCACAAAGACGCCGGAGTCGGCCAGATCGGAGCCGGACTCGTCGAAGCTCCCATGGAGGTCTTCGAACAGGCCCTGGAACGCTTTGTCGAAAAATACGCTGAATAGTATAATTTTATTTCAAAAGGAGGAGTTTTAAATGGTTAAACTTTATGATTTAACACAGCCATTAAGTATCCACACACCGCCGTGGCCCAGCTACATGCCGCTGCAATTGCAGTATTTTAAACGTATCGCAGGTGCTCACATGGGACAGGGCGCTAACGGGCAGATTGTAAAAACCAGTATGCACGTTGGAACTCATATCGACGGGGAAATACATTTTGCCGCCAACGGCCGCACTATCGGTGAAGTCCCGCTGGAAGAATTTTGCGGCGATGGTGTGATAGTTGATATCTCCGATGAAGTCGAAGATTATTCCCTTTACTCGCCCGAGATGCTGCAGTCAAAAGCTGAAATAAAAAAAGGTGATATCCTGATCATCAACACCGGCTATAACCGTTATGCCTGGGATCAGGAAGAATCAGATGAAGTTCGCTACATGGTTAAACACCCCGGACCAAACCCTGATTTTCACACCTGGGCCAAAGAGATGGAATTTAAATGGATCGGAGTCGACTGTGGCAGCGCCGACCACCCGATGAACACCATTCTCAGAGAATGGCACCCGCGCCTGTTCAAAGAAGCGGAAGCCAAGCTTCAGGAAGATTACGGTAAATCCTGGGAAGAGATGTTCCCCTACGAGGAATACTACCAGGTAATGCATCTGGACCTGTTTCCGGTAGGATTAATCCACGCTGAAAATCTTGGCGGACAGATTAACGAACTCAACAATCAGCGCACCTGGATAGGCCTTTTCCCCTGGAAAGGAATCGAGATGGAATCCTCGATCTGCCGCATCGCCGCTTTCGAATTTTAACCCTGTTTTTCCTGGAGCTGCCGGATAATTTTATCTGGCAGCTCCATAAATTATGCTTTGATTAACCCGGGAGGTTAACTATGAAGTTCACTAAATTAATTTTAGCGTTATTAATATCCATTTTTATCTTTACACCTGTTTTTCCCCTCCAGGCCAGCGAAAAAGAGCAGGTTTCTGTTTTGACTTATAGTTCGTCAGATAATGACACGGTGATTCTTTCCATCAGTCGCCGGGGATTAAAATTTGAAATCGGCAGCGATGCCGATCGGATTCTGTTTCTCTACAACGCTGACACCTCCCCCTCCGTCCTCTACCTGGCCCAGCCCGGTGCCGGCATGGCCTTCAAACTGACCCGGCCCGAACTGCAGCGGGTTGCCGCTCAGCTCAATACCCGCTATAGGACCATGGAAGAAAATATGGACCAGATGCTGCGCGAAATTCCCCGTGACGAACGAGATAATTTTCGCCAGACAATGCCAGATTTTTCACAAATAAGTATCGACACACCACCACAGATCAAATTCATAAAAGATAAGGATGTTCGCTGGAACAATCGGGCAGCACGGCGGGGTCACTTTGAAGTTAATAAACAGAAACGTGGCCAGGGGATTCTACTCGACGAACCACCACTTTCAATCCCCGAAGCCCGGCAGCGCACCCTGCAGGGGTTCCAGAAAATTCTTAACGGCTGGACGGAAATACTGCGCCGACAGGCCACTACTAACCAGCAAAATCCTTACCGGGAGACAAGAAACCTGCTGGGCGACTACCACCTGAGACTGGCTGAATTTGAAGAACACAGCGAAAAAATAAAACTTGTCGACTGGAAAACATCCCGGGTAAAAAAAGATTTCTTCAAACTACCGGAAGAAATCAACGTTCAATCGGTGGAAGCAGCTCTCGTCGCACCTTAAAACCGGATTATCTTAAAAATCCCGGCAATCCCGAATCACAAAAATACGTCATTCCGGGCGAAGTGAAGCAAAGACCAGAAATCCAGCAGTTTTAACGCCGCGGACACACGGATTTACAAATAGCAGTGAGAAGGACAGGGAAATAATAAAATGAGTGATCGTGAAGTTGTACTTGAATTTGAATCGGTGACTAAAAAATACGGTGAACTGACCGCGGTTGATAATCTCAATCTCAAACTGCGGCGCGGTGATTTTTTGGGGTTACTGGGCCCAAATGGCGCAGGCAAAACAACCACTATTCACCTGGCAACAGGTCTGGCTAAACTTCAGGAAGGCTCAATCAGAGTCATGGGTGAAGATGTGGTCAAAGATTATACAAGAGCACGGCGCAAAATCGGCCTTGCTCCCCAGGAACCCAATTTTGACAGATTTTTCCCCGTCCTTGACTGCCTTGTCTACCAGGGCGGATATTTCGGAATGTCACCCGCTTATTCCCGCAAACGAGCTCTCGAACTGCTTCGGCTTTTTGAACTGGATGACAAGAAGGAGGCCAAACCTCCAACCCTGTCCGGGGGCCAGAAACGGCGTCTCCTGCTGGCTAAAGCGCTAATCCACGACCCTGAGGTGGTAATTCTTGACGAGCCAACGGCCGGACTGGATGTGGAACTTCGCCATAAACTCTGGGATTATCTCCGGAAATTAAAAAAACAGGGAAAAACTATTCTGCTGACCACCCATTATATAGAAGAAGTGGAAGCTCTGGCCGACCGCGTGGCAATGCTCAATCAGGGCCGGTTGATCCTGGAAGATTCCATTAATAACGTTATGGATGAATACGGGCGCTATAAATGGGTCTTCAAAGTCGATGAAATGCCCTCTGGACTTCAGAAAAAACTGGAAAACAAATATAAATTTTTAGCCGTCAAAAAAGATGCGATAGAAGCCAGCGGTCGCCAGTTGAACTCCGAAATTATGGATGTTATTAAAATCCTGCTGGAAGAAGAGATTCAAATCGAA
The DNA here is from genome assembly GCA_046546195.1 of bacterium. GTDB lineage: Bacteria > T1Sed10-126 > T1Sed10-126 > T1Sed10-126 > T1Sed10-126 > CAYTSZ01. The sequence continues at coordinate 11,650 of JBKGYI010000011.1, forward strand.
AAGATGCACGTTAATGAAACTCCGCTGGAAGAGATTTTCCTGAAAAAGGTGGGCCGTTAAAAGATGACTGATTTTTTCACTCTCGTCAGACGCGAACTGCGCCGATTTCTTTCCCTGCCCAACCAGACGATCTTTCCACCGGTTTTAACAGCAGTTCTTTACATTTTAATCTTCGGCTACTCGATCGGCTCACAGATAGAACTTATCCGGGGCTATCCCTACATAGTATTTATCCTCCCCGGCCTGATAATGATGGGCGTTATCAACGCCGGTTACTCCAACTCAACCACGACCCTGTTTATCGCCCGCTACGAGTATTTTATCCAGGATCTGCTGGTTTCACCCCTCTCCTATTTGAAAATAGTCAGCGCCTATATCATCGGCGCTGTAACACGGGGCACAATAGTCGGGTTTCTTACCCTGGCAGTGGGAATGGTTCTGGTTGATCTTCCTCTCCACTCCCCACTGTTGATGTTAATATTTATTCTCCTGACCGCGGGTACTTTCGGTTCTTTCGGGCTGCTGGTTGCTCTCTGGGCGGAACGATGGGACAACATCGCTGTATTCTTAAACTACCTGATAACTCCGATGATTTTCCTGGGCGGTGTTTTCTACAGTATCGAAAACCTGCCCCCCCTCTGGCAGAAAGTCAGTCTCTTCAATCCCCTCTTCTATATGGTGGACGGCTACCGCTACAGTATGCTCGGAGTCTCCGACGTTTCCCCATTATTATCACTGGCTCTGCTGTTCACTTTATTTATATCAATTGCCTCACTGGCTGTATACCTGTTTAAAATAGGCTGGAAACTCCGTGATTAAAAAAATTGCCGGAGAATAAATATTGAAACTGGTTATTGATAAAAATATCCCTTATGCCAGAGAAGTTTTTCGGCCTTTTGGCGAACTTCACTTGCTTGACCCCGATGACATAAACAGTAGTACTGTTAATAATGCTGAAATATTAATAATCAGGTCCGTAACCGGTGTCAACGCCAGTCTGCTGGCCGGCAGTAAAGTCCGCTTTGTCGCCACCGTCTCCACCGGCTGCGATCACGTCGATTTAAAATACCTGAAAAAAAATAACATTTTCTTCACCGCCGCTCCCGGTGGAAATGCTAATTCAGTCGCCGAATACGTAATTACCGTCCTGGCAATCATGGCCGGCAGAAAAAGCTTTTCTTTCCCGGAGATAAAACTTGGTGTGGTCGGGGTCGGAAATATCGGCCGGCGTGTCGCTGAAAAAGCAAATTCGCTCGGTATACGGGTCCTGAAAAACGATCCGCCGCAAAAAAAGCTGACCGGCGACCCCAGGCTGCTCCCGCTGGAAAAACTGATGGATTGCGACATCATCACCCTCCATG
>JBKGYI010000012.1:0-11994 GCA_046546195.1 bacterium
AACTCTGTGGCGTCCTTTTTTCTTCCGGCAGGGGGATCTTGCGGTCGCCGCGCAAATAAGCGCCGGTCAAACTCTCACCGGACTCAACCAGGCCGGCTCCGGGCCCCTGGTAGATAATTTCGCCGCCGTGTTCACCGGCCCCCGGGCCAAGATCAACCACGTAATCCGCGCGAAGGATTGTCTGTTCATCATGTTCAACAACAACAACCGTATTATCCAGGTCACGCAATTCCTCCAGCGTCTTCAGCAAACGGAGGTTATCCCGGCTGTGCAAACCGATTGTCGGTTCATCCAGAACATAAGTAACCCCGGCAAGACGCGAACCGATCTGGGTGGCCAGACGGATCCGCTGCGCCTCCCCCCCCGATAACGTCCCCGCTTCCCGGGAAAGAGTCAAATAAGAAAGACCCACATTTTCCAGAAATGAGAGCCGGTCAACTATTTCACGCAAGACAGGTTTCGCTATTTTCGCTTTCATTCCCGTAAAATCAAGCTGCTCAATAAATTCCCGCAAATGATCCAGATGCATTTCACAGCAATCGGCTATGTTTTTTTCAGCCAGATAAACAGAAAGGCTGGCCGGTTTCAGGCGGCGGCCTTCACATTGCGGGCAGGGAATGCGGGACATATATTTTTCCATCGCCCGCCGAACACGGCGACTTCCGGTTCTTTTAAACCGTTTCCAGACCAGTGGTATCGCCCCGGCAAATTCACCCTTAAAACTATAAAATCCTGCCCGCGAAGAAAAACTAAAATCGACTCCGCTCTCACTGCCGTACAGAAGTACATTTCGCTGTTCTGCGGTCAGCTCTTTTACAGGTTTTTCCATGTCGATATTGTACTGGTTAGCAAGATTGGCAATCTGTTCCTGAAACCAGGTGGATGACGAACTGCTAAACGGCTTCAGAGCACCGCCGGCCAGAGAAAGATGTTTATCAAGGACAAGGTCAGGATCAACACGAAGATCATGGCCAAGTCCATCACAGGCCTCGCAGGCGCCATAAGGGCTGTTGAAAGAAAAGATCCTCGGTTCAACTTCCGAATACGAATAGCCGCACTCCGGACAGGCAAACTGTTCACTCATTGTTTCCCCCTCGCCTGTCTCATAATTTTCAACCCGGACCAGGCCGTCAGCAAGTTTGGCGGCAAGTTCCATGGAGTCAGTAATCCTGCTGCGGGTTTCTTCTGTTTTACGCAGTTTTATTCGATCAACAATAACTTCCACAGTATGTTTATCTTCCTTTTCTAACACCGGAAGCTGTCCATGGTCAAGCCGCAGGGTTTCACCATCTATACGAACCCGGGGAAACCCTTCACGTTTAAGCTGCTTGAGTTCTTTTTTATACTCCCCTTTGCGTCCCCTGACCAGCGGAGCAATTACCAGCAGCTTTTCCCCCTCCTCACCGGTAAACACCGTTTCAACCATACTATCTATGGTCGTTGCTTCAATCCTGTGAGCGCAGCGAGGACAATAAACAGTTCCCACCCTGGCAAAAAGAAGGCGCATGTAATCATATATCTCCGTCACCGTGCCCACCGTTGAACGCGGATTATGGGAACGATTTTTCTGTTCAATCGCTATGGTCGGAGTCAACCCCTCAATTCGCTCAACATCCGGTTTTTCAAGCTGGCCCAGGAACCGGCGGGCATAAGCAGACAGCGATTCCACAAACCGGCGCTGGCCCTCGGCATACAGGGTATCAAACGCGAGAGATGATTTTCCCGAACCCGAAAGTCCGGTTATCACACTTAATTGTTCGCGCGGAAGTTTAACATCTATATTATCAAGATTATGTTCACGCGCACCGTAAATCTTAATCCACCTTTTTTCTGACATCAAAAAAACCTCATTTCAACTGTAAAAAATATAATTATGACCCGCTTATACTTAATCTCTGAATTTTTAAGCAATGAGTATAAACTCTTATTATCAAAAGAAAACAGATCCCTGTTCCAATCAAAAGCGCGATGCCCATTTTAATCCTGAATAAACCCGGGGGCGGGGAAAGCTGAAGAAAACTAAAGGCCGTAGCTGCAAGTGGAGCAACAACGGCAATGAGAAGCGTATATATCGAGCTATAAAGTGCACGAGCAAGAGTAAACGGTTTAATGGTTCGATAAAGCCAGAACCAGCCACCAAACATCATCCACAGGATAATCGAAGTCAACCAGAGCGGGTCTGTTCCGTAACCTCTGCCGCCGCCAACAAACAGAAGGCGAAAAAAACCGGTCAGAAAAATAATCGCCGCGAACAGATAACAGGTTTCAACAGCACTATGCTGCCAGTAAAAACCACTCTGCCAGCGCAAGATCAGGGTTGACAGAGCCAGCCCCCCCAGGAGCAGAATCATCAACGCAAATACTATATTCAAACTGTAATAAACATAATTAAGGACAACAGCGAGGCGGTAAACAGGTGACACCGATTCCGGCAAAAGGGCCAGCAGCCAATTAAACCAGGATATCACAAATAAAAGTAAGAAAAAATCCACAATCCTCCGCATTATAACCACTACGAAAACTCCTCCCATAAAAACTCAGTACCAAACCAGACCGCAGCAAGCATAATAAGGTCATAGCTTATCAACCAGTGCATCCATGCCCAGGGATATGTTTTGAAGGAAAGATACGCTCCACCAAGTAAAACGTATCCGGCCAAAAAAAGAGGAATTAACATCGGAATCGCCAGGACCAAAAAAAGAATATAATCCCGGGGCGGAGTTATCGACAGAGTAATCACATTTACCACTATCACACCAATCATAATCAAAACAGTTATAACCGCAGTTGCAAAAAGCCAGACGAAAGTTAACTCAAATAAAAAAAGCAGGACCAGCAAGTAGATAAGCACTGGAACTATCTGCTGACAAAAGCCACTTATCAGCTTGAACAAATAATAATACTCGGCCCGAATTCCCGCACAGGCAAGCTGCAGCAGCCAGCCATTTTTTTGATCACGCCTGATAAACAGCGGTTGTCCCAACAGCGAATTAATAAAAAGCAAAATCAGAATAAAAGAAGCAATCCATTCACCTGAATATTGCGGATAAATATACGACAAAATATAGGCGGCCACTAAAAGCAAAAAATCAAAAATAACCATAAAAATTATTTCTTCAGGATGAACTATAATTCGATAAATATCTAACAACAACAGTTTAAAGTGTCGCAATGTCATAAACCTCATCTGCCGCAGGAATTTTTTGACTTCCTGATGTAAAAACAATTATATTTTCGTGAGAAATTTTTTTGAAACAGTTTTGAATATTAATAAACTCCGGACCTTCGAGCGATTGAAAAGGATCAACAAAAAAAAGTATCTGCCGCCCGCCCGGCAAGAAAGTTGCAAGTTTCAGGCGAATCTCTTCTTCCGGAGACAATGTATACAACTTTCGATTCCGGTCCAGTTCGCCATAGATTTCAAGATCAACCGTGCCATCAAGATTAAAAAGATGTGAATAAAGATCCAGGCTCTGGCGAACAGTGAAATAATCAAAAAGATGGGCTCCGGCCGTAAAAAAACGCAGACTGGAACGATATTGATCAAGCTGAGAATAAATCGACTGCTCCTGCCAGATAATATCCCCGGAACTGGGTCTATAAAAAGATGCTAAGGTAGCTAACAGGCGATATCCGACTTTATTCTCCCGAACTTTGAAATGAAACCAGCCCGGAGATTCAAATACTGCTGAAAAATCAGAAAAAACACCGGAGTCTGCTGTTTTAAGTTCTAAATTTTCAACGGTAAACCGCACAGAAAACTCACCTTCCCCCCCGAAAATTCAACCAGCGGCTGCGGGTTTGCCTATAATACTCTTTTTTAATCAGTCCATCCCGATAGGCTTCTTCCAGTTCCTCCAGTTCTTTTTCAATAAATTCTTTATCCCGCTCTTCCTCCGAATACTTTTTAAGCATCCACCAGGCAACCACCGCAAGCAGAACAATACCGGTGGTGAGCATTATTGCCGCCGTCCAGAACATAAAACGGTAAAACCAGTATTCGCCCCCCCGCGCTTCGCGCTGACTTATCGCTCCGCTATCGAATGTCGAATCTTCTTCAAGCCCGGACCAGGCCAGAGATATTTTTTCGCCGGCCGCCAACCGGTCAGCCGTGAAGAAATAGCTGTTGGGATCATCGGTTTCCGCGCGGCTTAAATTTTCACCGGTTTCAACCTCCAAACCCTGATAAGCCGGTAATAAAAGTGATAATCCAGTGGTTGGCTGCTGCAAATTCCAGTTTAGCTCGCCGCTACTTCCGGTAGAAGCAACCGTATAAGTAAAACCCAGCTCTGTTTGCCCCGGCGGCAGGGCAAGACGATATACTATTTTTTCTTGTTCACAATTAACATCTTCTCCGCTAAAAAAACCGGGCCCCAGCTTAAATTCATTTGCAGCCTCCGGTAGAGACAGCTCAAAAAAATTGTCTTCCGGAATAAATAATTTTTCCGAACTATTCTTAACAATAATTCTTTCCTGAATTATAAATTTTTCAGCTCCCGGCCGCAAAACAATTTCGCGTTTTTTTATCTTAAGATCGGCAGACGCCGCACCGGTCGGATAACTCTTAATTTTTATCAGTTTTTCCTGCATCTCGGCCTGGTCAAGCCGACGAACCCAGGCTCCCGAGGACTGCTCAACGCGCAGCTCCAGCAAACCGGGAGGAATGTTTTGCTCATCAAATTCAACACGCTCACGACCGCCAGGCACAAGCGAATCGATCCGGGTCCGGCCGCCGGTAAGAGCAATGTTTTCAACCAGATACAATTCAAGTTTGCTGATTTCATCAACTTCCTGCCCCGGGACTGCCGGTTCAATCTCAACACGGTAGGCGGCCAAACCGGGGACAACCCCCAGCAGACAAACAAACATGGAAAAACAGATCAACTTTAGTCCAAAAGAATTCAACATGAGCCAAACCGCCTTTATAGCTTTTTCTAAAACAAATTCCAGATCACGGCAAACCCCACCATCAACTCTTAATCTTACAATCAAACCGGCTTTGCATACAGTGTTTTTTCATCAGGGGAATAATAAAGGAGGTGTGAATACTACAATGAGTGGAAGCGTGGTGGCGCTGATAAGCGGAAGAGCAAAGGCAAAAACTCAGTACCCGACTCCTCGCTCGCAATTTGACAGATTAATCAATAAGGGTTCTGATTTTTGTAACGATAGCATCCGAAGTCAACCCGTATTTTTTTAGCAACTCATAACCGGGGCCAGACTCGGCATAAGTATCTTCAATAGCAACAAACCGGCAGGGGACAGGATGATTTCTGCTCAGCGCACAGGCCACCGCACTGCCAAGACCACCCCAGATCTGATGTTCTTCAGCAACAACGACTGCGCCTGTCTTTTTTGCGGAGCTCACAATTGTTTCCACATCAAGCGGTTTCACCGTGTGGCAGTCTATAACCTCCACCTCAACTCCATCAGCAGCAAGTCTATCGGCCGCCTGAAGGGCTTCTGCAACCAGCAAACCATTAGCAACCACTGTAACATCACTTCCGGGACAAACAACCTGAGCTTTGCCTAACACAAATTCAGTATGGCTATCATAAATCACCGGAGCCGCGGGGCGACCCGTTCGCATATAACAGGGACCATCAATTTCCATAAACTGAGGAACCAGCGCCCGCGTAGAATGTTCATCAGCCGGACAACAAACCGTCATACCCGGTGTTGCCGCCATCAAGGCTATGTCTTCAACGCTCTGCTGAGTTACGCCATCTTCTCCGCCGCTGATCCCCCCGTGCGAAGCAACAAACTTTACCGGGAGCCGGGCATAAGCGACAGAAACTCTTATCTGATCGTAAGCGCGTGAAGTTAAAAAGCAGGCAAAGCTGCTCACAAACGGAACCAGACCGCTGGCAGCCAGGCCGGCAGCTATTCCGACCATATTCTGTTCTTGAATACCAATGTTATAAAAACGTTCGGGATATTTTTTTTCAAAAAAATGTGTTTTTGTTGATTTAGCAAGATCGCCATCCAGCACAACAATTTCAGGATAATCGGCCCCGAGTTCAGCCAGTGCCTCACCATACGCATCTCTGGTTGCAAATCCCATCTCAAACTCCATTAATTCAACCTCTCTTCCTGCAGCTGCAGCTCCGCCAGGGCTTTTTCAAGTTCATCGTCATCCGGGGCAACACCATGATAGTGGTTATCGTTTTCCATAAACGAGACTCCACTCCCTTTAACAGTATCCGCAACAATCGCATAGCAATTTTCATCATCGGTCCGGGCCTGTTGAAGAGCCTCCACAACCTCTTCTATATCATGTCCATCAATACGAATTGTTTTCCAGGAAAATGACTGCCATTTTTCCTCAAATGGCTCCAGATCCAGAATATTGTCGACAGGCCCGTCCAGCTGAAATTTGTTGTAATCAATAATAGCTGTTAAATTACTGAGCTTATGGTGGGAGGCAAACATGGCAGCCTCCCATATCTGGCCTTCGTCGCTCTCTCCGTCACCAACCAGGCAGAAGGTGTGGTAATCCAGATTTTTCTGACGGGCAGCCAGCGCTATACCAATTGCAATCGAAAGCCCCTGGCCAAGAGAGCCGGTTGAAGCTTCCACGGCAGGCATTCTTGAATAATCAGGATGCCCCTGCAGCGGGCTGCCCAGCTTCCTCAAATTCATCAAATCTTCCACAGGAAAATAACCGCTTCGAGCCAGAGCCGCGTAAAGCGCCGGAACTCCATGTCCCTTGCTCAAAACAAATCTATCCCGTTTTTCCCAGGCGGGATTCCGGGGATCTTTATTTAAAATTTTAAAAAACAGGGCAGTTAAAATTTCCACCATGGAAAGTGAGCCGCCGGGATGGCCACTTCCGGCAGCATGAATCATTTTTACTATGTCTTTGCGTAACTGCAGCGCCATATGGCGCAATTCAGTAATATTTTCCATTTTTTACACCCTGATTGATATTTTCCCGTCTTTTCATTAAATTACGCTCTCCCCCTGCAAAAAGGCCCTGTATTTTATCTTATCCGTGATAGTTTATCCACAGATTTATAAACGCGGTGCTTATCGGTAATTTAATTCAGGCAGGTCCACAATTTCACTTAACGAAACAAACTCAATCCCCCTCTGCTGATACTGGGGAATACGGTGGGCAAGCACCCGCGCGGTATTTTCAGCCTGAATATGCCCGATACCAATTGCCTCACCATCACGCCGGGCCAATTCAATCAGCCGTTTGAGCTGCTCGTCAATATAGCGGGGGCCTGTCTCGCGATCAAGAAAAACCTGGTTTTTCAGAAAAGGAACCCCGTGGCGGCGGGCCATCTCGCCGGCAACAGAACGAGAATTAGTATTACTGTCCAGGTAAAACAGCCCCCGCTCGGCCAGCAGTTCCATTACCGCATCCATTCCTTGACGATCAGCGGTAAAAGCGGAGCCCATGTGATTGTTCATACCCACAATGCGGGGATATTTATCAAGAAATTTCTTGATCGTCTCCCGTATCTGTTCCCGGCTCATATCAGTAAACAGAGCATACTCGCCCGGATCATCCTGCGGATAACCAAGCGGCTCCATCGGCATATGTAAAATGAACTCGTACCTATCCTGCCAGCGACGGTAAAGTTCTTCACTGCGCGGGCGCCCGGGCATTAATCCCATCGTGAGCTGAGCATCCGGCTGTTCAAACACTGGCGCGGTTGTGGTAACCCAGCCAAGATCATCAATAACAATCGCCACACGCCCCGCACTCGCTGACGATGCGGAGATCGGCGCTTCTTCGGCCTGTTTTTTCTGTCGGGGGGACAAATCGACCAGGTCGGGATATTCAAGATGTTTAGGCTCAGGGGGGCTAACCCCAAAAATATAGGCAAGGACAATTCCTGTTAGAAAAAAAAGCGCCAGACCGGCAATAGCAGCAAAAATGTTCTTCTTCATTTTTATTCCTGTTCAGCCAGGGCCGTTTCGACAGTCCAGGGACTATTATCAAGTGTCTCTGCAAAATAGTCAAGCGCCCGATTCAATTGCTGATCGGTAGCGGGATCAACAAGTGTAGTTTGCCCTTCCATCGCCCGCTGCTGGCGAGATATGTAAAAACGAAGATAGCGATCCTCGATGGTAAAGCCCTGTTCACGCAACTCCTCAATAAACTCCTCCACTTCCCCCGGCGCAGGCTCAAGATTTTCCTGCACAAAATTAAGAATTGTATCCCCGCGCAGCAGTTTTTCGATTTCACCACGCACGCCGGTATCCGGATATTCCTGCTCAAAAGCCACCTGCGGTGGAATTCCCTGCCCTTCTATCAGATGACCGTCCGGAGTATAATAACGAGCAGTTGTAATCTTCAATGCCGAACCGTCATCCAGGGGAAATATAGATTGCACTTTCCCTTTGCCAAACGTAGTATCCCCGGCCACTATTGCTCGTTTATGGTCCATAAGCGCTCCCGCTACAATTTCCGCACCACTGGCCGAACCCTGGTTTGTAAGGACCAGCATCGGGTAATCACCCTCGGTCCCCGAAGCTGAGGCCGGAAACTCCTTGTCCTGGCCGCGAGCACGACCTTTCGTATAAACTATTTTACCCTTAGAAATCCATTTATCAGCCACCTGGTAAGCAGATGTTAAAAGCCCACCGGGATTATTGCGCAAATCCAGGACCAGACCGTCAAATCCCTGCTCATGTAAATCAGACAACCCCTGTTGAACCTCATTATAAGTTCGCTCTCCAAAATTAGTTATATTCAAATAAGCGACCTGTTTATTCGAAACCTCAAACCTGTTTTTAAATACACTTTTAAGCGGGATGTCGTCGCGTATTATTGTCACTTGAAAACTTTCATCACGCCGCCCAATCGTCAGCTCAACCTCAGTACCTTTCGGGCCGCGCAGAAGTTTTACAGCCTCGGAAGTGCGGGTTATTTCCGATGTGCTCTCACCATCGATTGCCTCAATCCTATCCCCGGGCTGAATCCCCGCCTCCATAGCCGGCGTACCGGCCATCGGAGCAATCACCGTAAGCTTATCATCACGAATAGTAATAAAAATCCCGAGACCGCCAAATTCCTGAGCGGTTTCGGTTTTCATATCCTCGAACCTGTCCGGCCGCATCAACTCGGTATAGGGATCATCCAGTGTTTCCAACATTCCGTCAATAGCACCGTAAATCATTTTTTTCGGGATCCAGGTCTTCCTCTTCTTCAACGTAAAAATCGCGCACATAACCAAGAACACCGTTAAATATCTGCAGTTTTTCTATATAAGTGGCACGTTCGGTCTCATCGGACGCAGTTACTCCCAGGGAAATAATAGTACCACCAAGAGCACCTAACAAAAAGACTGTGATCAATAAGATCTTGCCGGATTTATTCATAAACCTGTCCATTAAAAAAACCTCGTTCAATTAAATAGGATGATGTCCTGCAAACTATTACATCTGTAATATTAATCCACTCTGAAAAATCCTGGCACAAGACCCGCTTTCACCGAACAACAGGAGCTTTTAATCGCGGACTCATTGTATCGACGGCGGGGTCAAGCGAGCAAAAGACGCCGCCTCAATTCGATCGGACAGCAGACGGAAAGTACAGTGTTCTTTATTTGTAGCCCGGACCAGATAAACATCATTACCAATCGCTATCCGGGTTCCAGTATGAACTGTTCCGGCCACTGAAACCGCCGCACCTTCTTCAACGGAAGAGCGGCGCACCAGGGCTTCCTGCTCTTCCTGAAAATTTTCAATATTTCTCCTCAGGCTAACCGCGTTCTCCTCTAATTTCTCTAATTTTTTCTCTTCTTCGGAACTAAGTTCCGGACGGCCACTGAGAGATTTTATTGCCCGTTCGACTTTATCCAGCTTCTCCTTCTGGTTGATCATTTTTTCTTCTATTTTGGCCATCTCACGAAAATAAACGGGATCTATACCCACTTCAACCCTTGTTTCGGAAGTGCCTATCGAACCGATTTCTTCGGCCATTACATAGCGACCGGCACGGATCTGGCCACCGGTAACAAGCCCGCGGCCGCCGGTTAAATAAACACCTTCACCGGCATCAATCCGGCTGTGCAGAATCATTTCCCCGGCAATTACAGCTTTCTGAGCAATCACACCGGCATGTTCTATAAACTCGGAAATCACATTGCCGGCGGCATTAACCTGCGCACCACCTTTGCCTCGAATCCCCTCTTTGACAATAATATTATTCGCAGCCTGCAAATAAGATTTGCCGACTCCTTTTTCGATAATTATGTCTCCGCTGGCTCGAACACGAAAACGATCCCGCACATTTCCTTTAATTACAACTGTTCCCGCAAAATCTATATTCCCGGTGCTATAATCAACATCTCCGTCAACCGCATAAACATCCTGGACTTCAATCTTATTGTTTTTGACCACTGCCTGACCGGAAGATTCAGCAAAAAATTTATTATCCACCCGGCGAACATTTTCCCCGGCTTCGACTTCCTGCGGCTCCCCGCTGGGAGCCTCAAGTTTTTCTCCTGTAACTGTTATCCCCGGGCGACCGGGCAGCGGAGGAATTATCTCGGCCAGCAGATCATCGGGATGAACATTTTTTATCAATCCCAGCTCACGAAAATCAACCCGTCCCTCGCTATCAGCAAAACTGGGTTTACCCTCAGACTGAAAATAATATTTAACACTCCCTTCTTCCCCCGGCTCGGGCGGACGACCCCGGGCAACAGTAACCGGTTCGTTATAGCGTTCGGAGTCAACCATGTTCTCAATTACCTCATGATCGATCCCCTCGCTGACACGAGCCCGGGCCAGCTCACGCTCTATATCTTCTTTATTCGGCTCTTTCCCGCCCAGGCGAGGCGGTAACATGGTTAACTGCGCAGTTAATTTATCCTCGGATATTTCAACTTCATAGTGGGCGTCAAAATTTTCATCCGGGGGAACACTGCCAATCCGAACAGGCTTTTCTTCCTGCCTTTTAACCGCTTTGCGCACCGCCTCATAGTCACAGTACTCAAGACCTATCTGGTCAAGATGCCGGATAACATCTATGTCTTCTACCGGTTCACCACTGCCGGTGGGAGGGTAAATGGTTAACATTATGCTGCGCCCATCCACATTAAGGTGAAAAGAACCATCAACCCCCTCAACCGCTTTCATAGCTTCTTCAAGGGTGACATCAAGCAGGGAACTTCTTTCCGGGCGGGGACGCAATTTCAGACGCCATTTTTTCTTAAAAAAACCAAATATTCCGCGCTGGCCGCGTTCCAGTATCTGAACATCTATTTCCGAAAGCGGGAGGTCAAGCAGCTCGGCTCCAGCCTGCAGAGCATCACGCCGGGTTTCTCCCTCAACAACTATTTCCCGGCCTTCGCGCCGTTGATTCATGGCAAAAGATCAAACAACTCCGGCAGCTCTTTGATCGTGGGAAATTCACCCTCGACCTCAACCTCATGAAAGCTCCACGGAAAATTTGATTTACGGTAAACCGCCCTCATCCCCAGCTGCAGCGCCGGCTGTATCTCGCCGCGCAGTGAATCGCCGACTACCATCACCTGCTCACGGGGATAAAACCCGGCTATTTTTTTAAGATAATGTGTTTCCTTGAGAGGGACAACATGCAGCTCATCAAACCAGTGTTCAAGTTCATGGTGGGCGATTTTTTCAAGCTGAATCTGCGCATCCCCCATCGTATAAAGAATTAACCCATAATTTTCCCTTAATTTTTCCAGTGTTTCCGCAATATCATTGAGTTTTTCAGGAACCCTGGCGTACACTTCCCAGCCAATCCCGGCGCATTCTTCCAGTTCCTCCCGGCTGGCGGAATAATCGTACTCACGACAATAATGTTCAAACGTTGCAACCATCGATTCTGGAAAATGTGCCTTGTCATAACCATTTGCTTCGATGGACTCGCTGTCAATGGAATAATAAACATCCAGTATATCCTCGCTGTTTCCAGCTTCTGGAAATTTTTCTTTAATGAAAGAAATGACCAGATCAAGCTGGCGGTGGTAGTATTTTCCCGTATCCAGTAAAGTATCATCGAGATCA
>JBKGYI010000013.1:0-11590 GCA_046546195.1 bacterium
CAGTGATGTGGAAGGGGAGGGAGTTGTGGTCGAAGGGACAGTAGAAACTGAGGGATCCGTGGCTGCTGTCGCTTATTCACTTGACGGGGGGAATAGCTGGCAGCTTGCCAATGGAACTTCAGAATGGTGGTTTGCCGTCCCCGCTGCCGTCAATGCCGAATATGAAGTGGTCGTTGTCGCCTGGACAATTGACGGTGTAATCGGTCGGAAATATAAGCTGGGGGAGATAATTCATACAAACCATTCTTATGAATTGGAACTGCGAAAAAATTATGCGGAAATGTGGGCTGCGTTTGAACAGCAAAACAGTCGTGAATTTATGTCATATATTCACAGGGATTTTGAGTTTTATGACAACTGGGAGAAACAAACCCTTGATTATACGGAATTCAAAAAAATGATTGAAGAAAGATTCAAGGAGTCAACTTCCCTGCGGGTCAGCCATAACGTGGAGCGTGTGATGGCTGATATGTACGGCGGTGAGCTGCAGGGACAGTTTACCACTAAAATGAACCGGCAGGAGGGAGATTTCAATCCCGAGTCTTTTATGGCCAGCGATGGTATTTATGAGTATGAAAGATTGCCCGACGGTGAATTTAAAGTATTAACCATGAAGGACTGGGATGACCAGGAATACCTCGGTTTTGAAATTCCTCTTTATCATGATATGGATCAGCTTGACGGCTGGGATCCCAACTGGTTCTGGGTCGAAGCTAACGACCCCTATCACCCCCCCTATAAAGGCCAGCTTGTTTTTGTTTTAAATTACAACCACGCCATGGAAGCCAGCTTGGGCGAACCCACTGTTTTTGTGCTCGACGGCAGTCACGGGGATCCGGCATTCGATGCTGAAATTAACCCGGTACTGGAAGGCGGGTTGTTCCCTACAGGGAAGAGTAATTTTTCCGATATTTCCTCAATCCCTTACGCCGGCAGCGGGAATTACAAGAGTAGAGTGGGTCTTATTAAAAATGAAATATATGCTCTTAACCTGGAATTAAATCCGGATTATTACCCAGAAAATGACGATCAGGAACTGCGGCCGGTAACCGCTTTGTTCAAAGTGATCGATTTCAAAACCGATGGCGGAGGAAGTATTATTGAAGTCCGGCTAAGAGTGATTCTCTCCGAAATTCCTGCGGGCAACGAACCCCAGCTTAGTTTTAAAGGAGTTGATCTGTTTTGAATTCATCAGGTTTTGCTAGATTTACGGTTTATAGCCTGTTACTGCTGGTAGTCGTAACTTTTTCTTCCTCCTGTGTGCCCGGTGTTGATTCCCCGGCAGACCGGCAGCTAAGGTTGGAAGTTAACGATATCGCTAATGAAATAGAGCAGGGAATGAATGGCGAGGACGTAAATCGCTTGCTTGCGGTTGTTCACGACAACTATTCGCCTTCGAAAGGTGATCTGCGGGCTGAACTGCGCGATATTTTCAGGGACCATTCACAGATTACACTTGAGCTTTATGCAGTCAATTTTAATCGTGCTAACGGTGAGGTAAATTTAACAGTAAACTGGAACCGTCGCTGGAGAGAAGACGGCGAAATTGAGCCGCCCACTTCCGGGCAGACAACTTTCCGGTTGCGAAAAGACAGCAGCGATTATCTGAAAATAATCTCTCAGCGCGGCGACATTTTATTGGGAAAGGATAACTGACCCGGACAATTTACGCATTTTTTATGGGTTGCTGACCTTATCCTGCGGCCGGGCGGGAAGCCCGGCGAGAATAAGTAAATAAGATTCCCTGCCGCTGCTCTCTGCTTACAGATCTCAGGTTACAACGATCAAACAAAAACTGTAACCCTGGCGGGTTTGTGCGACAGTCCCAATAACCTATTTTTTAACTTTTTACCTGATTTTTATTTGACTCTAAATTTGAGCTGTGTATAATTTTCCAAAAGTCGAAACACTACTGCAGAACCTTCCATGGTCCTTTCGGCCACCGTGCCGGAATCCAGGTTTTGTGGTTTTGACCGGCAAATAAAAAATTCAAAATAGGATTACCCGGTCAAGCCGGGCAATAACAAATTATTGGAAGATTCTGATAGTACTGAACTGTTGCTTTTAACACAGCTTATTTTCTGGTAAGATGAGATAGTTATTTAAAAACCCGGATCGGGATGGTGAATTAGATTTGGCCCTGGAAATGCTCAAAGACTTAAAAAAAGTAGAAGACAAGGCTAAGAGAATAAAAACTAAAGCAAGGCAGGAAGCTGACAAACAGATCAAACAGGCGCAAAAAAAGGCCGAAAAGATCAAAGAACAGGCAATTCAGGAGGCCGGCGAGGAAAAAAAACAGATTCTCGACAAAGCCCGCCAGGAGGGCGAAGAGCTTGCCCGGCAGATTGTTCGGGAAGGGAAGGAAGATATAACCAGAATCCAGAGGCAGTCAGATAAAAATCGCGAAGAAGCCTGCCGTTACGTTCTGGAAAGGGTTGCTAAATTAAATGGCAATAGTTGAGATGCACAAGGCCTTCATCATAGGCCGCCAGTCCTATAAACAGGATGTGCTGGAAAAACTGCAGCGGCTTAATCTGCTGGAAATATCTGAAATAGGCAGTCGTCTCGAAGATGAACAGTGGAAGCAGGTCATCACTTCCGACCGGATCCCCGAGGAACTTGAGGATACTTTAAACAAACTCAGCGAACTTGACTATGCCATCGATTTCCTTGAAAAATTTGCTCACGAAAAAAAATCGATGCTTGACCAGTTGCTCGGGATAAGACCCTACCTGACGGAAGATAAATTTGAAGAGAAACTCTCCCGAGAAGAGGAATGCGAGCAGATCTATCAGCAAAGTCACGAACTTGATAAAGAATTAAATGAAATAAACTCCCGGCTCAGCGGCCTGGAAAGTGATAGTGCGGAGTTTAAAGCCTGGGAAAAACTTGACGTTCCACTTGAAGAAATCAAGGACAGCGAACTTATCAGTATTCAACTGGCAATGATTGCAGATTCAAATCTGGGAAAATTCCAATCAGCTCTTGATGAACAGCTTGAAGGATATTATTTTGAAAAGATAAGCGACATCGACCGGGAAGTTCGCTTTTTTATTGTCTGCGCCCGCGAAGATAAAGAAAAACTTTTCGAATTGTTTACCAGTTGCGAAGTTACCCCGGTTTCTCTACCGGCCGAAGAAAAAACTGCCGCTGAAAATTTCAAACAATGCCGGGAAGAGATGAAAAAAATCGAGGATAGAAAAAAAGAGATTGGCCAGCAGGCGGCCACTCTGCTGGAAAAAATAGATATTCTTCATTCCCACTATGATGCCTGTCTGATCAAACAACACCGGATGGAAATGGCCGATAGTATCGGCGCTACCGACCAGCTCTTTTTTATCGAGGGCTGGATACCTGCCGAAGATGTTGAAAAACTTGAAAAAATACTCAGTAAAATTTCTGTTGAAATTGTCTGTGAAACCCGCCCTTCGCTGGAAGAAGAATCGCCCCCGGTTAAAGTTGATAATCCCGCTGTGGTTCGACCTTTCGAAGTGGTAACCAAACTTTACGGAACTCCCACCAATAAAGATGTCGATCCAACCCTGGCCACCGCCCCGTTCTTTTTTGTATTTATCGGCCTCACACTTACCGATGCCGGCTACGGGATACTGCTGGCCCTTATGTCACTGTGGGGTCTGAAAAAACTGCGGTTGACCGGTATGGCCCGGCGGTTGTTTCAACTATTTTTTCTTGCCGGTGTCTCCACTTTCATAATGGGGGCGCTTACCGGCGGCTGGTTCGGGAAACTGTTTGAAATACCGCCTATCTGGTTTGATGCCGAGGCGAATCCGATTTATTTTTTAATCGTCACTTTTATCCTCGGTATAATACAGATCTATGCCGGACTGGCAATCGAACTTTATAAAAAAGTTGAGGCCGGGAAGACAATGGACGCTGTTTATGATGAGGGGTTCTGGCTTGGTTTTTTAACCGGCCTTCTAACAAAATTTGTCTTTGCCGCACTGCTGGAGTCTGAAATTATATTTTACCTTGGTGAAATATTAACTTACGGCTGTGGTCTGGGCCTGATTCTCACCCAGGGGAGGACGGCAAAGAATATTGTCGCCCGCCTGGGGCTGGGAATACTGAGTCTCTATGATGTGGTCCAGTATGCAAGCGACGTGCTCTCATATTCGCGGCTGCTGGCCCTGGGGCTGGCGACCAGCGTTATTGCAACAGTGATCAACCAGATAGCCCAGATGGTTTCCGACGTTCCCTGGCTCGGTTATCTTTTCATGGCTTTGATTTTGATCTCTGGCCACCTTTTTAACTTTGTGATTAACTTGATCAGCGGCTATGTGCACACAAGCCGCCTTCAATACGTGGAATATTACAGTAAATTTATGGTCGCCGGAGGTGAAGAGTTTAATCCGTTTGGATTGCAAACTAAATATTTTGACGTCGATTTAAATAAAGATGAATCATAAATTAAAACTTCAACAGTTATAAGGAGGCAGTTGATGATGGAAATAACAACAGGATTTATTCTCGCATTACTTGGAGCTTCGCTGGCCGTGGGGCTGGCCGGTATCGGTTCTGCACTCGGTGTCTGGATTGCAGGTGAAAGTGCTGCTGGTTTGATGTCAGAAGACCCCGATAAATTCGGACAGGCTCTGCTTCTGCAGGCCATGCCCGGAACACAGGGGATTTACGGGCTGCTAACCGGGTTTTTGATTATGATGGAAATCGGTGTGCTGGCTGAAGTTGACGCTGTTGTAACAACACAGGACGGCTGGGCTTTCATAGCGGCTGTCCTACCGGTTGCCTTTGTCGGTCTTGTTTCCGCTATATTCCAGGGACGTGTTTGTTCTTCCGGAATAAGTTTGATTGCAAAACGACCCGAGGAGCTTGGTAAAGCGATTACTTTTTCGGCGATTGTTGAAACTTACGCCGTCTTTGCTTTCCTTGCTACGCTGCTGCTTCTGCAGGGTGTAAATATTGGCTAACACCAAAATCCTCAAGGAACGGCTTATATCGGAAGCTGAAAACGAAGCCGTGGAAATCTGTGAGAGGGCCGAAACTGAAGCCGGGGAGATTATCTCCGTGGCCGAGCAGGAAGCCGAAAAGACAAAAAAAAGTATTCTGCGCGAGGCTGAGAAAGAAGCTTCCGATATTAAAGAGCGAGAAAAGGTAATAGCTTCTCTCGAACAGCGCAAGGCTGTCCTGGCTGCCAAACAGGAGGAGGTCAACGAAGTTTTTGCCACTGCTCTTGATGAAATTCGTGAGCTTGAGGCTCTTGATTATGACTCTTTGATTGAGGATATGATTCTTGCAGAGGTAAAAACCGGAAATGAGAAGATTATCTTTAATTCGGCTGATAAGAAAAAATTTGGCAAAAAGTTTGTCGATTCCCTTAATAAAAAACTTGAGGGAGATGATCGTGAGGGCAACCTTTCCCTCGCCAAAGAAACCCGCGATATAAGCGGTGGTTTTATCCTCAAGGAAAAAGGGGTGGAGAACAATAACTCCTTCGAGGCCCTGCTGGCAATGAAACGCGACGATCTGGAAAACGGTGTTGCAGAGATACTGTTTGACTGAGACCGTACCGCAGATTCGTCTTTTTAACAAGGAACAAGGAACAAGGAACAAAAAAACCGCTGGAGGAAATTTAACTGTGGCTAAACTTGCTTATTCTTACCCGGTACCCCGGATAAAAAGCAGGGAAACACGCCTGCTTGACAGTTCGATGTTAAATCGAATTCTGGCCGAGGAAAAACCGGAAAACGCCATGCGGATTCTTGCTGAGACGGAATATTCTCATCATCTTGCTGAAATAGACTCCGTCTACCAGTTCGAGAATCTGCTAAATCGGGAACTGCAGCGGGTCTACAGTCTGCTGTTTGAGCTGGCTCCCGATGAGCGACTTTTACATCTGATTACCATGCGCGGTGATGTGCAGAATCTTAAGGTTCTTTTTAAATCAGATGGCAAAGTGAAAGCTGACAGTTCTCTTTTCACCACGCGCTGTGAAGTTCAACCGAAAAAACTTCTGCAGATCTATGAAGAAAAACGCTGGGATAAGCTGCCCGAACACCTCGAACAGGCGGTTTTGAGCCTGCAGAGTGAGTTTGAAGAAAATGGGTTCAACCAGCAGCTTATCGATGTTATTTTCGACAGGTATCACTATCTGCGCGCCGGGGAAATTGTCAAAAAACTTAAGAGCAAACTGTTGATTAAGTTTTATAAACAGAAAATAGATTTTCTTAATATCGAGATATTTATTCGTGCTCGCGAGATGGACCGTGATCTTGATTTTCTGAAAAAAGCTCTGCTGGACTCCGGCAACATAGAGAAAAAATTGTTGTATGAGCTTTTCGAAGAGGATCTTTCCGCGCTTGTCGCCCGCTTTAAGATGAGCGATTATCATCGGGTTATTCAGGAGGGGATTGAGGCCTGGAATAAGGATAAATCACTGCGGCGATTTGAAACCCTGGCTGATGATTATTTGATGGAAACAATAAAAAAAGCCAAATTTATTTTTTTTGGTCCGGAACCTTTATTCGGTTACCTGTGGGCTAAAGAAACAGAAATAAAAAACCTGCGGATCATACTTACCGGTAAGATAAATAATCTGCCGGATTCTGCGATTAAGGAGCGTCTCAATGAGCTCTACATATAAAATTGCGGCGATTGGCGACCGGGATTCGATTGTTGGTTTTAAAGCGGTTGGCATTAAAATATTTCCGGTGAAGTCTGCCGGGGAAGCACGCAGCGAACTGAACAAACTGCGTGAAGACAAAAATTATGCAATTATTTTTATTACCGAACCGCTGATCAAAGAAATTGAAGAAACAATTAATGAGGCTAATAAAAAAATATTACCCGCGGTTATCCCGATTCCCAATAACCGGGGCAGTACAGGAGTTGCTATGGAAAGAATGAGAAAAACAGTTGAAAAAGCAGTTGGAGTAGACATCCTATCAGAGGAAAAGGGTGAATCATGAAGACAGGAACTATAACTAAAGTTTCAGGACCACTTGTAGTGGCAGAAGGAATGGACAATGTAAGAATGTATGACGTTGTTCGCGTCAGCGAGGAACGTCTGATCGGTGAGGTTATTGAACTCAGCGGTGATGAGGCCTATATTCAGGTTTACGAGGAAACAACCGGCCTGGGCCCCGGAGACCCGGTTTATCCAACCGGTAAACCGCTCAGTGTTGAACTGGGACCGGGATTGATTGAATCGATTTACGACGGTATCCAGCGGCCTCTGGATAAAATTGAAGAAAAAACAGGTTCCAATATCGCCCGTGGAGTTGAAGTTCCCGGACTTGACCGGGAAAAAGAATGGGAATTTGAAGCTGTTGTTAAAAAAGGAGATGAGGTGGGCCCCGGTGATGTGCTGGGAACCGTCCAGGAGACGGCCACTGTAGAACACAAGATAATGGTTCCGCCGGAAGTTGAGGGCACTGTAAAAGAAATAAGTTCGACTACGGCGACAGTTGAGGATACCGTGGCTGTTTTAGAAACCGAAAACGGTGAGCGGGAGATCAATATGATCCAGGAATGGCCTGTGCGTGAAGGCCGGCCCTACGAACAGCAGCTTCCGCCCGAGATACCGCTGGTTACCGGCCAGAGAGTTATCGATACTTTCTTCCCGGTCAGTAAAGGTGGTACCGCCTGTATACCCGGACCTTTTGGCAGTGGTAAAACAGTTGTTCAGCACCAGCTTGCCAAATGGGCCGATGCCGATATTATCGTATATATCGGTTGCGGCGAACGTGGTAACGAGATGACCGAGGTACTGATTGAATTTCCGGAGCTTGAAGACCCCCACAGCGGAGAACCGCTGATGAAAAGAACAGTTCTTATTGCAAATACATCAAACATGCCTGTTGCCGCCCGCGAAGCTTCCATTTATACCGGAAGCACGATCGCCGAGTATTTTCGCGACATGGGCTACAGCGTCGCCCTGATGGCTGACTCAACCTCGCGCTGGGCTGAAGCTCTGCGTGAGATTTCGGGTCGGATGGAAGAGATGCCCGGCGAAGAGGGTTATCCCGCTTACCTGGGTACCCGGGCAGCTGAATTTTATGAAAGAGCCGGGCGTATAAAATGTCTCGGCAGCGATGACAGGATGGGGACATTGACCGCCGTCGGAGCTGTGTCACCTCCGGGTGGCGACCTTTCCGAGCCGGTTTCCCAGGCGACCCTGCGGGTTGTGAAAGTCTTCTGGGGCCTGGACGCCTCACTGGCCGCCCAGCGACATTTTCCGGCCATTGACTGGTTGGAAAGCTATTCCCTGTATCTTGATAATATCAAAGAATACCTCAGTGAAAACGTGGGTGAGGACTGGATTGAAGCCCGCGAGGAAGCGATGCGTCTTCTCCAGGAAGAATCGGAACTTGAAGAGGTCGTCCGGCTTGTCGGAATCGACGCTCTTTCGATGCAAAACCGGTTGATTCTTGAGGTAACCCGGATTATTCGCGAGGACTATCTGCACCAGAACGCTTACCATGAAGTTGACACCTATACCTCGCTGAAGAAACAGTACCGGATGCTCAAGTTAATTATTGATTTCTATAGAAAGGCTTCTGATGCGTTGCGTGAGGGAGCGGAACTTGAGGATATAAAATCTATTTCACTGATTGAAGATATTGCCCGGATGAAGTTTATTAATGAGGATGAACTTGATACTAAATTTAACGAATTTGAGAAAAAACTTGAGAAAGAGATGGAACAAATCCTTGCCGATAGCCAGCACGTTTCGTCTGGCTCGGAAACCGGAGAGGAAGAGTAATGGTCAGAGAATATCAGACAGTAACCGAACTCAGTGGACCGCTGATGATTGTTGAACAGGTCACCGATGTAAAGTATGGAGAACTTGTCGAGATTGAAGACGCCAAAGGAGATGTGCGCCGTGGTGAGGTCCTGGAAACCGCCAAGGGCCGGGCTCTTGTCCAGCTTTTTGAAGGTTCCAGCGGTCTTAATCTTACCGAAAGTAAAGTGAAGTTTCTCGGGAAACCTGCACAGCTCGGGGTTTCGGAGGATATGCTGGGCCGGGTTTTTACCGGTTTTGGTGATGTTCGGGACGATGGGCCCAAAATCATACCCGACGAACGCTATGATATTAACGGAACACCGATTAATCCCTATGCTCGCGAATACCCGGAGGAGTTCATCCAGACCGGTATCTCGACCATTGATGGATTGAATACCCTGGTTCGTGGCCAGAAATTGCCTATTTTTTCCGGAAGTGGTTTGCCTCATTCCAAGATGGCCGCCCAGATCGCCCGCCAGGCTAAAGTGCCCGGCAGTGAGGGGGAGTTTGCCGTTGTCTTTGCAGCAATGGGAACAACTTTCGAGGAAGCTGATTTCTTTATCCGTGATTTCAGACGGACCGGGGCGATAGAACGCTCGGTTCTGTTCATAAATCTTGCCGATGACCCGGCGATCGAACGTATCTCCGCGCCAAGGATGGCTCTGACTGCCGCCGAATATCTTGCATTTGAAAAAGATATGCACGTGCTGGTTATTATGACCGACATGACCAACTACTGTGACGCTTTGCGCGAGGTTTCCGCCGCCAGGATGGAAGTTCCCGGGCGACGTGGTTATCCCGGTTACATGTACACCGACCTTTCAGAAATTTATGAACGGGCCGGAAAAATAAAAGGTAAAGAAGGATCAATTACCAGTTTTCCGATCCTTACGATGCCCGAAGACGATAAAACACACCCGATTCCCGACCTTACCGGTTATATCACAGAGGGCCAGATAATTTTAAGCAGGGAAATTCACCGCAGAGGTATTTATCCCTGCGTAGATGCTTTACCCTCGCTTTCGCGACTTAAGGACCGTGGTATTGGTGAAGGTCTGACACGTGAGGACCACGCGGATGTTTTGAACCAGCTTTATGCCGGTTACTCAAGAGGTAAGGAAGCAAAAGAACTCGCCGATATTCTTGGCGAAGCAGCACTGAGTGAAACCGATAAAAAGTTTTCCGCCTTCGCCGATGAATTCGAGGACCGTTTCGTCCGCCAGGATGAATACGAGGACCGCACAATCGAGGAAACTCTCGACCTGGGCTGGGAACTTCTGGCCATGCTGCCGGTAAACGAACTAAAACGTGTGGAAGACAAATACATAGAGAAATATCTCCCAAAAGAAGAAGAGAAATCAGAAGAGTAAAAGTTGGAGCGACGGGGTTACTAAGTTACGAAGTTACGGGGTGACGAGGTGGCTGGGTGATGGGGTAAAAACTTTGTCATTTCGGTGCTGAACAGATTTTTATTTTGAAGTCGATTTTTGACTTTCTACTGAATTAAAAAGGAGTTTTATAAATGGCTGAACGGCTGAATGTTAACCCGACGCGGATGGAGCTTTTAGCTCTTAAAGACCAGATCGAAACCGCCCGCCGGGGGCATAAACTGCTTAAAGATAAACGCGATGAGTTAATGCGCGTTTTCTTAAACCTTGTCGACAAAACTCGCGAGCTGCGTGAGAAGGTGGAAAAAAATCTTTCAGAAGCTTTCGCCAGCTTTCTGATGGGGAAAGCGGTGATGAGCGAGGATACTCTCGAGTCGGCGATTATGTTCAGCGATACCGAGCTGGAGGTTGCTTTCGATAAAACGACAATTATGGGGGTTCCGGTGGCCGAATTTACCGCCGATGCCGAGCAGATGGAGGGGGAAATGTATCCCTACGGTTTCACCGAGACTTCCGGCGATCTCGATAATTTCATGC
The DNA here is from genome assembly GCA_046546195.1 of bacterium. GTDB lineage: Bacteria > T1Sed10-126 > T1Sed10-126 > T1Sed10-126 > T1Sed10-126 > CAYTSZ01. Next base: position 10,687 of record JBKGYI010000013.1, read on the forward strand.
GCATCATGACCGAAACCCTGCCCGATCTTGTGAAACTGGCTGAAGTTGAAAAATCTCTGTTGCTTTTAGCCGAAGAGATAGAAAAAACACGCCGGCGGGTCAACGCCCTGGAATACGTCCTGATCCCCCGCCAGCAGGAGACAATTCGCTACATAACAATGAAATTGGACGAACGTGAACGCTCCAATCTGACCCGCCTGATGAAAATAAAAGACATGATCCGCTCCTGATTAAAAACAGTTCCTTGTTCCTGGTTCCTTGTTACTGGTTCAGCTTATCTCTGATTTTTTTCAGCAGGTTAGATGGAAGGCCCCGGCCACGTTTTTCCCTTCTTTTAGCAGTTGATTGTAGCGTTTCACGGCTTTTCCTGTATTATAGGTCTCACAGTCAATACCCTGCTGCTGTAAATGTTGTTTCGCTTCAGCGCTGACTGTCATCATTCCGCTGGCCCCGCAGCCAAAAACAATGATAGCGGGGTTTCGCCGGGCAATCTCTTTTAAATCGACGGTGACCACCCGGTGGCCGCTCTCGCGCCACCAGTCATGGATCCAGTCACCGTGGACAATAATATCGCTGCTGATTTTTTTGTCGCCGACTTTCATACTACCAAAACTGTAATCAGAAACTTTCATCCCGAACACCACGAAATATACCCTGATATTAGAAATTTTAGCCAGTCTTCAAAAAACAATTATAATAAATCCCTTTTTATCTTCAACAAAAAACTATATTTTGCTTAAAAAATGCCACTGACAAGGCTTTTTTTCACACAAAAAAAATATGTTTTTTTGTTGACACTCCTGTTACAATGGTCTATAATGAAATCCAGAGTGATAAAGAGGTTTTATTTTATTTAAGAAGGAGGGAAGAATATGCAACGTTTTTTTATGTTAAGTTTAGTCGC
>JBKGYI010000014.1:0-11577 GCA_046546195.1 bacterium
CTGTCCAGCGGGCGAATCTATTCACAACGTTTTTGTCGTGAATAATTCGGGTTAAGTCTATAACTCTTCGTTATCGTAGTCGAACCGGCGGTGCATTAACTCTTCTATAATCACCGTGGCATAACTACTTCTGGGTAAGAAAAATCCCAGTTCCATGTCCTTCTTATTTAGCATCTGCGCCCTTGTCTGGGCAATCGGGGCTCGCAAAGGGCGCCGGCGACCTGGTATTGTGTAACGGGAACGCTGAAAATCTTCATAGGTAAGATCCAGCCGCTCAATCACCTGATCCTCCAGGTCTTCCATCTCCTTGGAAGCACCCAGAAATTTCTCGCCGAACATCGGACCGGTCGGACTTATTTCAAAACGATCCATCCGCGGACGTTCATCGCGGGGATCGACAACAGGGAAACAGCCCTCGCTACCGTGCATGAAAGCAACGTCCCCTTCCACAAGCTGGTCAAACTTATCAATCCGGCGGGCCAAAAAATCATTAAAGGCATAACCCTGCAGAGCCAGCAGAAAAAATCTCCGGTATTCTACAGGTATAACACTACAGGCCCGCTCTTTGTTCCGCGGATAACGTTTCAAACTCTTGAGGGCTGCTCGCTCAGCTTTACACGATTCAGGGAAAAGTTCGAGCGCTTTTTTCCAGTTACCGCTCGCAGCCTCCTTACGCGCTTTGTTAACTTCATCGTTATCAACTTTTACAGGATTATTTAAAAATTCGTATAAAAACCATTCCCATTTTTTCTTAATCAAGGCCCAGCCCAGCAGATGCCTGTTTTTTCGATAACCAAAACACTGGCCGCCAAACCAGTTGGGGGCTCCGCTTTTTTTTAACAATTCAAGCCCTCGCCGGGCCTTCTCCAGGGCCCCGGAATCCACATCGCGAATAATAACTTCAAATCTGTTCCCTTTTAAATTAACCGGTTTTAAGCGCTCTTCACTGCGCGAGATCTGAATTATCTGTGCCTCGGGGTGATCAAACCCCGCAAGCGCGCGCGGATCAAGGTGCTCAAGCGATATCCACTGTATAGCAACACAGCGCGGTCCTTTGTATTCGGCAACACAAAAATCCTCGATCTCCCGATCCAGGTATTCCGCAAGGGCCTCAATCAGTTCAAGGGTTGATATGTTTTTTTTCTTAATCCGAAGAAAGGTATTAGGTCCGGTCCCCAGCGGTTCCTGGGCCAGTATTTCCGATACCTGAAAATCGCGGCCTTTCTGCTTAATCTTTCCTTTAAAACCAAGCTCTTCATCAAGAATAAAAATGTCAGGAACAGGTGGTTCCTGAAGGGTTTTAGGCCATTTAGGTTTTACTTCTTCTATCCAGCTAATGGCAGAACACCTCTCCATAATAAATTGAATTAAACTCACATGGCAACTCGAGTTTTGTCCGCGGAATAATTAATATATCAATCTCCAAACCCAAACAAACTCAAGTCAATAGCTTAATATAATACAATAAAAGGAGGTTTTAGGCCAGAAATAAAACCAGATAGCAGAACCTTCCAACGGTCAAGCCGGACAATGACGGACTTTTATCGGCCGTCATTCCCGCGAAAGCGGGAATCCAGCGGCGTTGATTTTACGGTGTTGAATTCCCAGAACCAAACACCAAAACCTCTGGATTGCCCGGTCAAGCCGGGCAATGACTGGGTTGGGGGCTGGATTGCCGGATCTCGATGCTCTTACACATCCGTGTGTCCGCAACATTAGCACATCCTTGTGCGTCATACGTCATGCCAGGACTTGATCTTGGTACCGGCAATGACGAGGCATTGGAAGGTTCTGCCAGATAGCGGTTAAAAATAGTTCTCAAACAGCAGTGGGAAACATCTGCTCGGGCTGAATAGCGGTCGTCTACCCATCCGGCAGGGCCTGCAGCAGATCCCTCGTGTAAGGTTCAGTGGGATTTTTGTATAAACTATCAGCAGCGCCGGTTTCAATTATTCGCCCTGATTTCATTACAGCTATTTTATCACTTATAAACCTCACCAGATTTAAATCATGGCTTATAAATATGTATGTCAGGTTCACGTTTTCTTTGAGATCAAGAAGAAGATTGATTAGCTGGGCCTGGATGGAGACATCAAGGGCGCTGGTCGGTTCGTCGCAGATTATAAGCCGCGGCTTAACGGCAAGGGCCCGGGCCAGACTCACCCGCTGGCGCTGACCGCCGGAAAGTTGATGCGGATAACGGTCAAGCAGCCGTTCGGACAACTCTACCTGGTTCAGGCTGTGTTTCACTCTTTGCAGCCGGGCGGGCCCATCCAATTCAGTAAGATATTTCAGCCCTTCCGCAATAATACGACGCACACTATAACGGGGGTCCAGAGACTCCCGGGGGTCCTGAAAAACACCCTGGACCTGGCGCCAGTAATTTTTAAGTTTCCGGCCCTGCAATTCATCTATCCGCCGGCCTTCAAAAAACATCTTACCTTTATCCGGACGCAGCAAACCGAGCAATAACCTCGCAAGAGTTGATTTGCCACACCCACTTTCCCCGACAAGACCGAGCACCTGACCGGATAACAGTTTAAAACTAACATCCCGCACAGCCTGAACCTGGCCGGTAACTCGCTTCAGCAGCGGAGAACGCAGTTGAAAATTCCTGGATAAATTTTCAACTTTTAACAGCGGTTCTGCCATTGAATTCATATCTGATTTTCCCGGGCCCAGCAGGATACCCGGCGCTCCTGTATCCAGCTCGGCGGCGGATACTTTTCCGAACAACAGCTCATAACTTCCGGGCAGCGCGGATTAAAAGGACATCCGGAAGGACGTTCGCAGGGTTCGGGAACCTCCCCCTCAATCACAGGCAAACGCTCGGCATCGCTGAAAATAGCTCGCGAGGAAGCAAGCAGCCCCCGGCTATAGGGGTGAGCGGGAGAATTTATTATTTTTTCTGTTTTCCCAACCTCCACGGTATAACCGGAATACATCACCGCTATCCGATCCGCCACCTCGGCGACTAAATTAAGATCATGGGAAATCAATAACACTCCCAGACCGTCGGACGCCAGTTCGACAAAGAGCTCGATGATTCCCCGCTGCAGGGAAGCGTCAAGCGCTGTTGTCGGTTCATCGGCTATTAACAGGCGCGGACGGCCGGCCAGGGCAAGGGCTATCATGGCCCGCTGGCGCTGACCGCCGGAAAGTTGATGTGGATAGGAATCCAGTTTTTCAACCCGTTTATCGAGATGCACCCGGCCCAGTAAATCTATACTTGCAGCCGCCAGTTCATCCCTGTCTTTTATTCCCCGCAGCTGGCGCAGGGTTTCATAAAGCTGAAACCGCAGCGAATAAACCGGATTCAACGCTGCCAGCGGTTCCTGAAAGATCATCCCCACCCGCCCACCACGCAAAACAGAGGGTTCATTGTTTTCAAATCGATATCGTTTTTTTTCAAAAAACAGCTCCCCGTCAGCCCGCGCTGTCGGCGGCAGCAGATCTAACAGGGCAAGTGCTGCAGCGCTTTTTCCGCAGCCGCTCTCACCGACGAGACCAAGAATCTCTCCGCCGCCAATTTTAAAAGAAGCATCCACAACGGCCTTAAAACTCCTCTGCCGGCTGCCGGGATAAAATTCCACCTCAAGACAATCCACTTCGAGCAAACGTTTATTAACTGTCAATGCGATAAACCTCGTGTTCGGGGTCAAGTATATCGCGCAGGGCATCCCCGATCAGATTAAAACTCATAACTGTTAAAAATATAAAAATCCCGGGCACCAGAATCCAGGGTTGAAACTGAATCCGGGTCACGCTCATCGCTTCCTGGAGCATATTTCCCCAGCTCGCATGAGGATCCTGAATTCCCAGACCCAGCAAACTGAGCGCCGACTCCCCGAGGATATAACCGGGAATCTGGATAGTGGCCGCTACAATAAAATAAGAGGCGGTATGAGGAATAATATGACGCACAATTATCCCGGGGTCAGAAACTCCGCTTATCCGGGCGGCAGCAACAAACTCCTTTTCCCGCAGAGAAAGGGCCATCCCGCGAATTACCCGGGCCAGTGACGCCCAGCCGATAAAACTCATGATAACTATGATAAAGAAATAAACTTTAATTGAACTCCAATCCGGAGGAAACGCGGCCCGCAGAGCAAGCAGTAAAAAGAACCCGGGAATTATCATAATTATCTCAATCAACCTCTGGGTCATCGAATCAATAATCCCCCCGTAATAGCCGGATATCCCGCCAACTGCCAGACCGATAATCAGGGCAATGAAAACCCCGACAAGCCCAATAGTCAGCGAAACTCTGCCGCCATAAAGAATCCGGCTGAAAATATCGCGCCCCCGGCTATCCGCCCCCAGCAAATATATACGCTGATCCGATTGCACACCAAACAGATGTAAATCAGTCTCAAACAATCCCAGAAAATAATATTTATCCCCCCGGACAAAAAACTTAATTGGATACCGACCAGCGGCCTCCGGTTCGTAAACCCGCCGTTGATACTCGTCGAAACGTAACCTGTAACCCCGGACATAGGGCCGGGTTAACCGGCCTTGATCGTCAACTATTCGCACCGGGGTTGGCGGGGTGTAAGAACGTATCCGCAGCTCGTTATCATAATGATAGGGACTTATAAAACCGGCAAACAGGGCCGAAAAGTAGAACAAAAACAGAATGACAACCGCTCCGCCAAGCAGAGGATTATCGCAACACATCCGGCCAAACTGCGCCAGCTTCGACAAATTCATTTCACTCGCCCCTCCTGAATCTGAATCCGGGGATCAAGCCAGCCCAGCAAAAGATCAGCAGTCAGGTTCCCTATTATTAACATAATACCACCGGCCAATACAGTACCCACAACTAAAAAAACATCCTGGGTCTGAACAGCCTCCAGGATCAACTGCCCCATCCCCGGCCAGCCATAGATTATCTCAACCAGGGCTGCACCGCTAACCAGCCAGGAAAACTGGTAACCGAAGATCGTAATCAGGGGATTAATCGCGTTACGCAGAGCGTGGCCGTATATTATCCGCCGTTCTGAAATACCGCGGGCCCGGGCGGCAGTAATATACTGTTTTCGCAGCACTTCTAACATATTCCCCCGGGTCAAACGCTGCAGGCCGGCCATTGCCGAGGTCGCAAGGACCACAACCGGAATTATCATGTGTAAACCAAGATCAAATATTTTTTCCCACCAGGCAAGTTCCTCAAAATAAACCGACGTCATCCCGCTAACCGGAATCATCCCCACCTCAGCCGCCAAATACATCAAAATCAAACACAGGAAAAAATTAGGGATGGAAAGTCCAACAAAAGCAAAAACAGAAAGAAGGCGCGCCAGTCCGCTCCCCTGGTGAACGGCACAGTAAATCCACATCGGCAGGGCCAGCAGCCAGGTGACCATAATAACCACAAACATCAGAAAAACCGTATTCTTAAACCGCTCGAGGACCAGGGTGGCCACCGGTTGCTCATGAACAAAAGAATAACCCATGTCCCCGCGCACCAGGTTACCCAACCAGCGAAAATACTGCACATGCAGCGGGTCTTCCAACCCGTAACGTTGAACAAGATTATCAACCAGCTCATCGCTGTTCTGAGGGTTAAGCCGGAGCTGCTCAACATAGTTTCCGGGAGCCAGTTGCACAAGCCCAAAAGTAAAAAAAGAAGCAATCAACAGTAAAAAAACAGCCACCAGCAGCCGGCGGACAATCACAGCAAACATATCAGTTCTTTATCCTGATCTGTTCTATATTATGACTTACTCCACCGAGCGGAGTCGGATCAACTCCACCAACTCGATCCCGAACAGCATAAATTACTTCCGAATTTGCCAGATATATCATCGGCTGGTATTCCCGGACAATCTCCTGCCAGCGCCAATAGAGACGCCGACGACGCTCGGAATCTATTTCACTAACCGCCTCCAGAAAAATATCATCGATCTCCTTTTCCCAGCTCCGCTGTGGGGTCGACTGGCGCGGATGCCACATATGCATCGACCCGGAAGAAAGCCAGAGATTACTCCCGAAATGAGGATCAACCGTACCGGTGAACCCCATTACCATCGCTTCCCAATCACAGGTATGACTGAGCTGGTTAACCAAAGCGTTAAAATCGACCTGGTTAAATCCGACCTTGAACCCCAGACGCGAAAGATCCTTGCGAATCAACTGACCGATCTGAACACGTTGATCATTTCCGGCGTTAGTGGTTATTAAAAAATCAACAGTATTTCCTCCCGGATCCTGGAGATAACCATCTCCACTGCGATCACGATAACCGGCGTGCTCAAGAATGCTTTTGGCCCGCTCAAAATCATAATCCAGCTGTTTTAATTCGGGATAATAAAACTCGCGGTGCGCGGGACTGATCGGGCCGTGCAGCGGCTCCCCCAGCCCGTTCATTGTAATCGATATTATCTCCTCGCGGTTTATCGCATACGAAACAGCCCGCCGGAACTCGGGGTCATTAAACCAGCCCGCTTTAACAGTGTCAAAATAGTGTTTCCCCGTTTCTGGATTTGTGTCGGTATTCATGTTAAAAGCCAGGAAGGTTGTCCCGGGGGCCGGCCCCACAAGAGCGAGGCGAAAATCCCCTCTTTTCTCGCGCGGACTGAGCAGTGGATAATATCGCGGCGCCACGGAGATAATATCCAATTCCCCCCTCCTGAAAAGCTGCACCTGGGCATCCTGGTTCTGAACAATTTCGTATTGAATCTGATCAAGTCGCGGCAGTTGCCCTCAATCGGGTCCGGTCTCGTGATAATAAGGGTTACGCTCCAGGATTATCCGCTGACCGGTTCGGTACCTTTTAAGCCGAAAAGGTCCGTTGACCACAATCTCATCCGGGGCGGCTCCAACCCCGAGAGCGGATTCGAACTTTCCCTCGCGGACAAGCGGTTCAACAATATGGGCCGGCAGCAGGCCGCCGGTCACCGCACGGGGGAATGGTGCGTAAGGACGATGATAACTGAATTTAACCTCGGTATCGGACAATACTTTAACTTCGGGCGGACGGCCATCCACCAGCAGCACATCACGGGCGCTGACCGGATAATCAGGATTCAAATAAAGCTGTTCGTATGTGAACTTAACATCACGCGCGGTTAACGGTTCCCCGTCAGACCATTTCAGCCCCTCGCGCAGGGTAAAAATCCATGTTTTCCCCTCTTGCGAAGTCTCCCATTTTGTAGCAAGATACGGTTTTATGGCTCCGCTGTAACCATCGGTGCGGGTCAAACCAATAAACATCCGGTCGGTAATATCGGTTGTTGAAGTTTCACGGGCTAAAACCGGATTAAAAGATTTAGGCGGGGAAATAGTTGATAACAACAGCCTGTTCGCCGGCAACCGCGCGGCCGGATTAAAAACAAAACTTATAAACAGGTAAACTATTGCTACTAACGCTGCCCCCAGCAGCGCCCCGGCGAGCTTAAGAATTGGCCTCAAACTCACCACTGACCACCCGGAGAAAAACATCCGTTCACTACGGTTCGGCAGGGGCGGGAACCTCTTCCGGTTGCTGAACCGGTCCCTCGGGTTGTTCGGCTGGCCCTTCGGGTTGTTCAGCCGGACCCTCGGGTTGTTCGACCGGGCCCTCGGGTTGTTCGGCTGGCTCTTGTTGCTCTTCAGGTGGTTCCTCGGCTTCTTGTGACGGTTCTTCTACCGCCGCCGGGCCGCTCCGCTCTCCGGCTGTCGGAACAAGAACACCTTCTTCAGCCCGGTAAAGGGAAAAGAAAATCGTCGTCACGAAAAAGGTTATCGCCAGAATAATAGTCACTTTCCCTAAAACAGAACGGGGCCGGCTACCGAGCGCAGACTGGGAAGCTCCTCCAAACAGGCCGGATAAATTCATACTCTGCTGAGATTGTAAAAGCACAATCAAAATTAAACCAATACTGACCAGGATATGAACTACAGTCATTACGCCACTAATAAATCCAGCTACCATTTCAAATCTCTCCCCTGTTAAATGCCCGGAATACTCGAGCGGTCTTCAAGATCATATTTTACTATCGCCGTAAAATCTTCGGCCTGCAGACTGGCCCCACCGACAAGCGCACCGTCGATATCCGGCTGGGCCATCAGTTCTTCCACATTATGCGGTTTGACACTCCCGCCATAAACAACACGAATCTGTTCGGCCACCTGTGAAGAGAAAATCTCTCCAATATATTTACGCACTATCTGATGGGCTTCGTTAGCCTGCTCGGGGGTAGCGGTGTTTCCGGTACCTATCGCCCAGATCGGTTCGTAAGCAATTACCAGATCTTCAAACTGGTCGAACTCAAACTCCTGCAGAGCACCGGTCAACTGACGCGAGATAACCGCCTCTACTTCACCGGCCTCGCGTTGGGCTTCCGATTCTCCTATGCAGAGAAAAACACGTAATCCGTGTTCGACAGCAGCGTTGAGTTTTCGGGCCAGCAGTTTTTCTTCCTCGCCAAAATACTGGCGGCGCTCACTGTGCCCGAGAATAACCCAGCTGGCACCGGTATCTTTGACCATCGGCGGGCTGACCTCGCCGGTGTAAGCACCCGCAGTCTCATAATGCATGTTCTGCGCTCCAACTTCGATACCAGAATCGCTTACCGTCTCCGCCACAGGTTTTAAAGATGGATAAGGGGGACAGAGGACAATGTCCCGGTCATCCACCGAGTTACAGGCATATTTTAAACGCACGGCAAGATTGATCGCCTCGGATATCGTCTTGTTCATCTTCCAGTTACCAGCCATCATCACTCTACGCTGCATAATCATTCACTCCGTTATCAATATTGTTAGTTATTCGCGTTTATCCAGTGCTTCTATCCCCGGCAATTGGTCGCCGCGGACCAGGGCCAGCGAAGCTCCGCCGCCGGTCGAAATGTGATAAAACTTATCCTGCACTCCAGCCTTGTTGACTGCAGAAACACTGTCGCCGCCGCCAACCACCACTCGACCCTCTATATCAGCCAGCGCCCGGGCCAGAAAGTTTGTTCCGGCAGCAAACTGTTCCATCTCAAATACTCCCATCGGCCCATTCCAGAAAACCATTGCCGCCTCTGAAAGTTCGGCTGCAAAAAGTTTGCTGCTCTCAGGGCCAATGTCCATACCTTCCCAGCCTTCCGGTATTTCACCGGCGGGAACTATTTCAGTCTTCGAATCGACATCACTACTGCTGACAATAACAGTATCAAGGGGAAGCACAAGCTCCCCCCGGTAAGAATCACGGTTATCAAGCAGCCGTTTTGCTTCATCTACAAAATCGGGTTCAACCAAAGAATCCCCGACTTTTTCACCACGGGCCAGACTAAACGTGTAAGCCATGGCACCGCCGATTAAAACCTTGTCGGCACGCTCAAGAAATCTTTCGATCACCGCCAGCTTATCACTAACTTTGGCGCCGCCCAGCAGCACAACAAAAGGACGCTCCGGGTTGTCGCGCACCTCGGCGAGAATTTTATATTCATTGGTCAGAAGATCACCGGCCACCGCCGGACTCAAATATCGGGGAACCCCGGTCATCGAAGCATGGGCCCGGTGGGCCGTCCCAAAAGCATCACTGACGTAAAAATCTGCCAGCCCGGCAAGCTTTTTTGAGAAATCATCATCACATGATTTCTCACCGGGGCTAAAACGCAGGTTTTCAAGCAAACCCACCTGACCGCTCTGCAGCGATCCAACCATCTCCCGGGCCGAGTCTCCCACTGTATCGGTGGCGAGTTTGATTTTTACTCCGCCAAGCAGATCCTGCAGGGGTTCGACAACAGGAGCAAGACGCAGCTCTTCAACCACCTCGCCTCCGGGGCGGCCAAGATGACTCATCAAAACTGGTATTGCGCCCTGCTCTAACAGATACTTGATCGTGGGCAGCGCAGCACGCAGACGGGTATCGTCACTCACTTTCCCGTCCTCATCAAGAGGAACGTTGAAATCAACTCGAACCAGCGCTTTCTTGCCAGCTATATCATCAAGATCGTAAATAGTTTTTGCGGGGAAAACCATTTCAACCGCTCACCATAATTCCAGCCAGATCAATTAACCGGTTCGAATAACCCCATTCATTATCATACCAGCCAAGGACTTTAACGTGGTTACCGTTAACAACAGTAGTCTTTTCGGCATCAATAATACTGGAGTGGGGATTACCAACATAATCAGTAGACACGAGTTCTTCCTCAGTATACTGCAGAATCCCTTTCATTTCACCATCGGCCGCTTTTTTGAAGGCCGCATTGACTTCTTCCCGGGTCACATCGCGGGCAAGAACAGCAGAAAGATCTGTTATTGAACCGTCCGGAACCGGAACCCGCATCGCCATGCCGTCCAGTTTACCCTTCAATTCAGGCAATACCTCTGTCGTAGCTGTCGCTGCTCCGGTAGAAGTCGGAATTATTGAAACCGCAGCGGCGCGCATCCGGCGATAATCTTTGCCGGCCGGGCCATCAAGAATATTTTGAGTCGCCGTATAAGCGTGGGTTGTCGTTATAATCCCCGACTCCAGTCCAAATTCATCATTAAGAATCTTGACCATCGGAGCCAGGCAGTTAGTTGTACAGGACGCGTTACTGACTATATCATGTTTCTCAGCATCGTATTCATCATCATTAACACCGATCACAATCGTGGCATCGGAATTTTTCCCGGGAGCCGAAATAATAACTTTATCAGCACCGGCTTTCAGGTGCCGGGCGGCGTCTTCTCTTTCTCGAAAAACACCGGTCGATTCAATAACGACGTCCACATCAAGTTCATCCCAGGGAAGATCCGCGGGATCTTTTTCCGAAAGAACATTTATTTTTTGATCGCCCACTGTAAGCACATCACCATCAAGTGAAACCGTTTGCTGATATATACCGTGAACAGAATCGTATTTAAACAGATGGGCCATCTTTTCCGGGGGAGCAATATCGTTTACTGCCACCACATCAATCCCTTGATCCAGACCAGCTCGAAGAACCAGTCTACCAATTCTACCAAATCCGTTAATTGCTACTTTTGTCGACATACTTCTACTACCTCCTATTAGTTTTTCAAAAATTCTAATTTTAAGTTCTATTAAACTACCCACGTACAGGTTTAACTGTCAAATGCTTCTTTCACCGCTCTTTTTAACTTACTGCCCGGACGAAACCGGGGCACAGTATGAGCCGGGATAGTTATCTTTTTCTGATGATCGCGAGGATCTACTCCCTGGCGGGCCTTACGTTCACTAATATCAAAAGTTCCAAACCCGTGCAAAGTCACCTTCTGACCATCTTCCGTCAGCGACTCGGTTATAATCGAGAGAAGCTCGTCGATTATTGCCTGCGACTGACGCTGAGAAAGATCCATCCGCTCCGCAAGCTGCTCAGTTATCTCCGATTTATTTAAAGAATCTTTCACAATCTCGCCCCTTTCAGACAGAAATATTTTAACACAAACAATAGTTTACCCAATAAAACTAAAAAATTATAGGCTAAAAAATGATAAGAATAAAGATTTTATGCCATAAAGGAGGAAAAACAGTAACAGAAACAGAGATTAAGACCCTAAAACAGACAAATTTTAATGCAAAGCCCAGAACCTTCCACTGGTTTGTCATTGCCCGGCTTGACGCACAAGGATGTGCTAATGCTGCGGACACAC
>JBKGYI010000015.1:0-11121 GCA_046546195.1 bacterium
TTGAGGGGCACAGCCCCTCAAGGGTTTAGCGCCAGGATGGCGCGTGGGGGAGCAGCGAAGCGTTGAGGGGGAACCATTTGCCATGGAGGCATAAGGATAAGCCTGGTTCTGATAGTGCTAATTTAATTGGCTAGTTAAAAAGTCAAATAGCATTGCCCCCACGCAGTGGGCTCCCTCAAGGAGCAGGAGGCGACGAGGTGGTGGGTTCAAATCCCATCCTCGGCTCCATAAAACCGGTTCAAAGTTCAGGTTCAAGGTTCAAAGTTCAGGTTCAAGGTTCAAAGTTCAGGTTCAGGGTTTAAGGTTCAAAGTTTGAAATAGCTTGAACCGAGTTTGCGATCTTACAGAAAGTTTAAGTTTTGAGGGGTGTGAGTGCCAGGTTTTACCACAGTTGATAATTGATATCGTTAAAAATAAAAATATTTTTTGATTTTAATTTTGACAGAGGGTGGGGTATGCTGATATACTAATGTTTTATCAAAAGTGAAGCCGGTTTGGTGAGTTGTTGAGGTTAATCAAATAGATCGAAATTTCGAAACCACGCAAAAAAACAACCCGCTAATCAAATCAGGTCCGTAGCTCGAACTGGCAGAGCGCCGGATTCCAAATCCGGAGGTTCCGGGTTCGACTCCCGGCGGGCCTGCCATGTTAAAACTAAGATAAGGATTATTATGCATGATAGATGGAGGAAACGGGCTATGAGTTTTTTTAACCGCCTGCGTAGTTTTTTGAAAAAAGTCTGGTTAGAAGCCAAACCGGGGGGACGTGTCAACTGGCCGTCAACTCAAAAGCTGATTGAATCAACAATGCTTGTTTTAGCCTGTGCTGTTTTTTTTATGGTCTATATAGGTCTGCTTGATTTAATTTTTGGTCAGTTATTTCTTTACTTAACATATGCATTTCAGTGATAAATACAGGAGCGATAAGGAATGGTTGAAGAAACCGAAGAAAAAGTAGCGGTCAGCGAAAATGAAATAGAGCCGGACACAGGTTCTGATGAGGAAACCGATCCCGCCCGGTGGTATGTTTTGCATACTTTCGCGGGTCAGGAACAATCGATAAGGGACCGAATCATGGAGATGGCTGTAGAGGAAGGGCTGCAGGATGTTATACGGGATGTTGTAGTGCCCACCCGTGAGGTAATGGAAATTAAAGGGAACGAAAAAAAGCAGGTGGAAAAACAACTTTACCCCGGCTACATTTTTATAAAGATGGTAATGTCCGAGCAAAACTGGCATCTTGTACGGCAAACAAGAGGAGTTACCGGGTTTGTTGGAACCAAGCTGAATCCGATTCCTCTGGAAAATACCGAGATGAGAGATGTGCTGGCCCAGATAGGAGAGGCCGGGGCTGAACCTGAAGTTGAATTTAGCGTTGGTGATACGGTCAGGATTATTGGCGGTGCCATGGAAGAGATGACCGGCACGGTCAAAGAGGTTGATATTGAAAAAGCAAAAATTCGCGTGTCGGTCGATATGTTTGGAAGATCGACACCGGTTGAGTTGAATTTTGACCAGGCTGAAAAATTATAGTCAGGATTTAAAACGGTTAAGTAAGACGATATATATAAATTTAAGTGTATGAGGGATAGCGATGGCTGAAAAACAGATTAGTGCGGAAATAAAATTACAGATCCCGGCCGGCCAGGCCAATCCTGCCCCACCGGTAGGTCCCGCTCTCGGGCAACACGGGGTTAACATTATGGAGTTTTGTAATGCTTTTAATTCAAAAACTTCTGATGCGGAACCGGGTATTTTGATTCCGGTAGAGATAACTGTTTACAAAGACAGAAGTTTTACTTTTATTACTAAAACCCCGCCCGCTTCTACTCTTTTAAAACGAAAAGCAGGGCTTGTCAGCGGTTCGGGAGAACCCAATAAAAACAAGGTTGGTAGTGTAAAAGCTTCGGATGTCAGAGATATAGCGGAGACCAAAATGCCTGATTTGAACGCTTATACGATCGAAGCGGCCTCGAAAATTATTGCCGGAACCGCCCGTAGTATGGGTATTGAGATAGAAGGAGATTAATTGCAATGAGTGTTACCAAGAGTAAACGTTACCAGGATATGACAGAAAAAGTTGATGTTTCGAAAGTTTATAAACTTGAAGATGCGGTTAAGGCGCTAAAAAAATTGGCCAGTGCAAATTTCGAAGAGGCGATCGAATGCCATGTCAGGCTTAATATAGACCCGACCCAGGCTGACCAGCAGTTTCGTGATTCGCTGGTTTTGCCTAACGGTACCGGCCGCGAGACGAAATTTGTAGGGTTTGCTCGCGGTGAGAAGGTGCGAGAAGCCGAAGACGCCGGCGCTGATGAGGTTGGTGCCGAGGATTTAATAGAAAAAATTCGTGACGGATGGCTTGAATTTGATCAAGCGGTTGCGACCCCTGATTTAATGGGCGAGGTCAGTGTGCTCGGTCCTTTTCTTGGCCCGCGTGGTTTGATGCCCAATAACAAAGCGGGGACTGTTACTTTTGATGTGGCAGATGCTGTGGAAAAACTGAAAAAAGGTCAGATCGAACTTCGTAATGACAAATATGGGATTATCCATACTGTAATAGGTACCGATAAGATGACCGACGGGAAGCTTACTGAGAACCTGATAGCGGTATTAAAATTTATTATTAACAATCGACCTGCCGGGGTAAAAGGGCGCGATCAATACGTGAAGTCTATTGCGCTTTCTCCGAGTATGGGACCTTCGGTCAGAATAGAACCGTCCGAAGCCCGCGAACTGCTTTAACTGTTAAGGAGGATATATGATGGTAAAACAAAGAAAAATCGATTGGGTTGAAGAGCTTACGGAAGAAATACAGGAATCGCCCAATATGCTATTCACTGATTTTAGTGGAATTAATGTTCAGGAGCTGCAAACGTTGCGCGGCGGTTTGCGCAGGTGTAAAACAAACTATCGAGTCGTAAAGAACCGGCTGGCCCGGCTTGCGTTTGAAAAAGCGGATTCTCAAAGTGCCGGGGAAGAACCTGCCGGAGAAACAGAACCCGCTGAAGCCACCGAAGACCAGCCGCAGCTTGGCGATTTGCCCGGGGTGGGAGCTTCAAAAGTAGAAGCTCTTGAAGAAAAGGGGTTTAAAACTGTTGCTTCAGTAGCCGAGGCGTCGATCGATGATTTGACCGAGGTCTCTGGAATTGGCGATGCGCTGGGCAATAAGATAAAAGCTGCTGCCGTCGAGGTGTGTGGTTCCACTTCGGAAGCCGCTGCTCCGGAAGATGCTGCCGGAGGAATTGCGGAAAAAGCAGCACCGTTTTTGTCCGGTAATACAGGGATAGCTTTTAATCAGAATGATATGGTCAGCGCGGCGAAAGCTATAGTTGATTTTTCAAAAGAAAATGAAGAGCTTGAGATTAAAGGTGGTTTGCTGGAAAATCGCCTTTTAACTGTGGAAGAAATTATTGAGCTTTCGAAGTTGCCGTCCAGGCGAGAACTGTTGACCATGGTTGCTATCGGTCTGCAGGGCCCGATTCGGAAATTAGCTCAATACCTTGTGAACCCGTTGCAAAAGCTTGTCTGGGTAGTTGATAAAGTAAAAAACAAAAAAGAAGATTCTAAGGAGTGATTTTTCATGGCTTTAAGTAAGGAAGAGATTGTTGAGTCAATAGAGGAGATGACGGTGCTGGAGCTATCCGATCTGGTTAGCGCCATTGAAGAGCGTTTTGACGTTGAGGCGGCACCCGTTGCCGGGGCTGTAGCTGCTGCTCCCGCTGCCGGTGGCGAAGAAGAGAAAAAAAGTGACGTTGTCGATGTAATACTTACCGATTTTGGTGATAGTAAAATCAAAGTAATCAAAGAGGTGAGAGCGGTAACCGATCTTGGTCTCAAAGAAGCAAAAACCCTTGTTGAAGGTGCCCCCAACCCTGTTAAGGAAGGGCTTACCAGCGAGGACGCCGAAGAAGTTAAGGAAAGATTGGAAGCGGCCGGCGCCAGCGTAGAACTAAAATAAATTCTCATGTTTTTTTTAGTTCTACCTGGATTTAACTGGCAGCGTGAGATATAAAATTGCTGTGTACCTGTAGG
The DNA here is from genome assembly GCA_046546195.1 of bacterium. Lineage (GTDB taxonomy): Bacteria > T1Sed10-126 > T1Sed10-126 > T1Sed10-126 > T1Sed10-126 > CAYTSZ01. The sequence continues at coordinate 4,035 of JBKGYI010000015.1, forward strand.
AGGTCTATTGAATGATTGACTATTCCGAAATGAAAGTACTGGAGTTCGGAAAAAAAGAGGAACCTTTTGAAGTAGATGATTTGTTGCACATTCAAAAAGAACAGTTTGAATGGTTTATGCAGGCGGAATGTGATCCGTCGGAAAGAAAGTCGCAGGGGTTTGAAGAAGCTCTGCGGGCAACCTTTCCCATTGAATCCGATAGTATTACCCTGGAGTATCTTTATTATGAGGTTGGAAATCCGGAAACCACTCCCCAGGACTGTAAAGACCGGGGAATTACCTATTCCGTTCCAATAACCGCAAAAATGCGGATGATTTATAAGGATACCGGTGAGATTATTGAAGAAAAGGTGTTCCTCGGTGATTATCCCTATATGACTTCTACGGGGACTTTTGTTATAAACGGTACAGAGCGGATTATAACCAGCCAGTTGATACGTTCGCCGGGTGTGGTTTATGATTATGACGACTCCAAGGAACGGTATACCTGTAAGATAATTCCATACATTGGCACCTGGGTGACTGTTGATATCGACTATCGTCACCGGATGAGAATAAGTATTGATCGTCAGCGCCGTATGGAAGCCACCACCTTTCTGCGTTTGATTCCGGAAGATCCGTATAGCGAAGAACCGGAATACATTATGCCGACTAACGAGGATATGGTTGATTATTTTTATGACACCAGAGAGGTAGACCTCGCCTCGTCTTCGCTGGAAGAGCTGGAGCATGAATATCTTGCCCAGGCGATTGTGCGTGAGGTTGAAATTGAGGAAAAAGCGAATGATGATGAGGAAGTTGCCGAGGGAGAAGAAGACTCACGTGAACCAGCTGAGCCGGAATATGAAATCATTTTTGATGCCGGCTGCCGGATTGACAAATCTGTTTTCCAGGAAGCTCAGGATCTGAGCTACGAGAAATTAAAAATTGTTGATCGGGGCGAACAGTTCAATCCGGTCATTTTAAACACCCTTGCCCTTGATCCGACCCACACCCCCGATGAAGCTTTTAAACGGTTGTTTAAGCTTCTCAGGCCCAATGACCCCTATAACATTGAAAATGCGCGTAATTATATCTATGGGGCTTTTTTCAGTGAAGATCGGATTGATCTGGAGAGAGTCGGTCGTTATAAAATCAATAAAAAGCTCGGGCATAAGGGATTGGATGAAGAAGATCTTGAGGAACGAGTTCTGTCCCCCGATGATCTGCTGGAAATATTTAAATATTTTATTTCCATCACAGACGGGAACGGTGTGATAGATGATATTGATCACCTGTCAAACCGGAGGGTAAAAACGATTGGGGAACTGCTACTTCAACAGGCCAAGAGCGGTTTAAGTCGTATCGAGCGCAGTATAAATGATAAGTTGAATATGCATATCCAGGACGATGACCGGCCAACTCCGGCCCGGCTTATAAACATCAAACCGTTGACCGCCGACATCCAGGAGTTTTTCAGTACCGGTTCCCTGAGCCAGTTTATGGATCAGACAAATCCACTTGATGAGCTTACACATAAAAGGCGTCTTTCGGCCCTTGGGCCGGGGGGGCTGTCCCGTGAAAGGGCCGGGTTTGATGTCCGTGATGTTCATCATACTCATTACGGTAGAATATGTCCCATTGAATCACCGGAAGGGCCGAATATTGGGCTTATTGCCAGTCTGGCAACGTTTGCCCGGGTTAATGAACTTGGTTTTCTGGAAACCCCCTACAGACGTGTTGAGGGCGGGAAAGTAACGGATGAAATTGTTTATCTTGATGCCGATCAGGATGAGAACGCCAAGGTTGCTGCGGCAGGAACCGAGCTGGATGACAGCGGGGAGATTCAGGCAGAACTGGTGCGCGGTCGTTTTAACAAAGAATTTACTCTTCTTCATAAGGATGAGGTTGAGTATATTGACGTTTCTTCGCGCCAGATTGTCAGTGTTTCCACTTCCTGTATTCCGTTTCTTGAGAATGATGATGCAAACAGAGCGTTGATGGGCTCGAATATGCAGCGCCAGGCGGTGCCGCTTATCGAGACCCAGTATCCGCTGGTAGGCACGGGTGTGGAAGCCAAAGCAGCCCGGGATAGTGGTTCTGTTGTTGTTGCACGCAATGATGGTGAAGTCATTAAGGCGGATTCGAAAGAGATCAGGGTTGAAACTGATCTGAAGCTTGAAGAACCACAGATAGATGAAAAAACCGGTGAAATTATTGCTGATGCCGGTGACAAACAGATTGATTGTTATCCGCTGCTTAAATACAAGCGTTCCAACCAGGGGACATGCTTTAATCAAAAAGCTACTGTTAATGTGGGAGACAGGATTGAAGCCGGCCAGCCGTTAGCCGATGGTCCGGCAACCAAAGATGGTGAGCTTGCCCTTGGGCGTGATGTGTTAGTTGCCTTTTTGCCCTGGGAGGGTTACAACTTTGAGGATGCGATTTTAATCTCCGACCGTCTTGTTTCCGATGACGTGTTTACTTCGATTCATATTGAAGAGCTCGATGTGTCGGCTCGCGAGACGAAGGTTGGAAAAGAAGAGATAACTCGTGATATACCAAGCCGGAGCCATGAGGCGCTTAAAAATCTTGATGAAAATGGAATTATAAAGGTTGGAAGTTACGTGGAATCCGGTGATTTACTGGTTGGAAAAGTTACGCCGAAAAGTCACGTTGATCTTTCGCCGGAATACAAGCTGTTGCACTCCATTTTCGGTGAAAAAGCCAAAGATGTGAAAGATACTTCATTGATGGTTCCCCACGGGAAACGTGGTATTGTAATTGACGTTAAAGAATTTAGCCGTGCCAATAATGATGATCTTGAAGCCGGAGTGGAGAAAAAGGTTAAAATATATCTCGCCTCCAAGCGGAAGATTCAGGTGGGAGACAAGCTGGCCGGCCGTCACGGGAATAAGGGTGTTATATCCCGTATTCTACCCCGTGAAGACATGCCGTTTACCGAAGATGGTGAACCGGTTGATATTGTATTGAATCCTCTGGGAGTTCCCAGCCGTATGAATCTGGGTCAGGTACTTGAGATTCACGCAACTCTGGCGGCAGCTAAACTTGGTTACCGGATAATTTCGCCGGTATTCGACGGGGCGACCGAGGTCGAGATTGCCGACCTGCTTGAAGAAGCCGGATATCCCCGTTCCGGAAAGGTTCCTCTGCGAGATGGGCGTACCGGGGAATACTTTGACCAGGATGTATCGATAGGCTATATGCATATATTAAAACTTGATCATCTCGCGGAAAGTAAAGTTCATGCCCGCTCGATTGGTCCTTACTCGCTTGTTACCCAGCAACCGCTTGGTGGTAAGGCGCAGTTTGGCGGTCAGCGTCTTGGTGAGATGGAGGTCTGGGCCCTGGAGGCCTATGGAGCGGCACATACTTTGCGGGAGTTTTTAACAGTGAAGAGTGACGATGTGAATGGTCGCTCGCGAACCTATGCTTCTATTGTTAAAGGTGAGGAAAGTTTTGTTCCCGGTGTGCCGGAATCGTTCAATGTCCTGCTCAAAGAAATGCAGGGACTTGGACTTGATATTCGGGTGTTTGATAAAAAAGATAGAGAGATCGACGTTGATGAGCTGGTCACTGAGTAGTTGTTTTGTTGATCTGGCTGCGATGTTGTGTTAGAAAATGATAATTTTGAGCGAAAAATTCGAATTTGAGGTGTTTGACCTTGGCTGATAAAGCTGATATTTCGATGACAGTAAGTGATAGCGGACAGGGAAAAAGTGGTCTTTTGTCCGGTGGTGTGGAAACAGAAACTTATGGCGACGAGTTCTTTGCCGAATTCGATCACATAAGTATAGGGTTGATGGATCCGGACAGGGTACTTGATATTTCTCATGGTGAAGTTGAAGAACCGGAAACTATTAATTACAGAACCCTGCGTCCTGAGCGGGGCGGCTTGTTCTGTGAAAAAATATTTGGTCCGACCAGGGACTGGGAGTGTTTCTGCGGTAAATATAAAAGTAAAAAATACTCCGGGGTAGTCTGTGACAAATGTGGTGTTGAAGTGGCCCGTGCTAAAGTACGTCGGGTAAGAATGGCGCATATTGAACTTATGTCTCCGGTAACTCATATCTGGTTCCTGCGTGGTATTCCCTCGAAAATCAGTCTTGTACTCAGCATGAGAATTAAAGACCTGGAGAAGATTGTCTATTATGAAAACTATGTTGTTCTTGACCCCGGGGACACGGAGCTGAAAGAAAAAGAACTGCTTACCGAGCAGGAGTTTCAGCGTGCTCGCGAAGAATTCAGTAACCGTTTTCGGGTTGGTATGGGAGCGGAAGCGATAAAGGAACTGCTTGAAAATCTTGATCTCGAAGCGGAGATAAAAACAATTGAAGAGGATTTAGAACTGCGAAAACGCAGTAAAACCGGGCGGACACGGATACGTCAAAAAAACAAAAAACTTATCCGCCGTCTGCGAACTCTGAAGGGGTTTTATGACTCCGGTCTCGAACCCAAGCACATGGTTGTTGAAAACCTGCCGGTTTTGCCGCCCGATTTGCGGCCGATGATTCAGCTTGAACGCGGTAGATTTGCCACTTCCGATGTTAACGACCTTTATCGTCGCGTGATAAATCGTAATAACCGGCTTAAAAAATTGCTCGAACTCAGAACACCGGATATTATCATTCGAAACGAAAAAAGAATGCTGCAGGAAGCGGTTGATTCCCTGATAGATAATACCAGGGTTGACCGTCCGGTACGAGGGCCGAATAATCGTCCTCTTAAATCGCTTACTGATCTGTTAAAAGGTAAGCAGGGACGTTTTCGCCAGAATTTGCTCGGGAAGAGGGTTGATTATTCCGGACGTGCTGTAATCGTTAATGGTCCGGAGTTGCGTTTTAATCAGTGTGGTTTGCCCAAAAAGATGGCTATTGAACTGTTCAAGCCGTTTATTATGCAGCGACTGGTAAATGACAACGAGGCTTCCAGTATAAAATCTGCGAAAAGAATGATCGAGCGCGAAGAGACCGCTGTCTGGGATGCGCTGGAAGAAGTTATTCAGGGCCACCCGGTAATGCTTAACAGGGCCCCGACCCTGCACCGGCTGGGTATACAGGCCTATGAACCGGTATTGACGGAAGGGCATGCTATCCGTCTGCATCCGCTGGCCTGTCCACCGTTTAATGCGGACTTTGACGGAGACCAGATGGCTGTTCACGTGCCGCTTTCCAAGACAGCTCAGATTGAAGCCCGGGTTTTAATGTTGAGCACTAATAATCTGCTTTCGCCGTCGCACGGTGGAGCGGTCAGTGTTCCCTCTCAAGACATGGTTATCGGGATTAACTATATTACGAAAATACCGCGTGGTGTAGAGTTGATTGAAGAGAATGCCAAACATTCGTTTGCTGACCATAAAGCTGTGGAATGGGGTCTGGAAAGTGGTGCTGTTAAGCTTCATGAACCGATAATTTATCGTCATCAGGATCAGCGCTATGTTACAACTCCGGGACGAGTTTTGCTTAACGAGTATCTTCCGGATGAGCTTGGTTTTCGTAACCTTACCTTTAAAAAAGGCAACCTCGCCCATCTTGTTGCAGAATGTGTGGAAGAACACGGTATATATACCGCGGTTGAGATGCTGGATGCTCTTAAGACGGCCGGCTATCATCACTCGACCTTAATGGGATGCTCAATTGGGTATGACGACCTGCTCGTTCCCGAGCGGCGCGCAGAGCTGATAAAACAGGGTGAAGACGAGGTTGAGATGATTAATGGTCTTTATGAAAAGGGTGAAATTGTAGAAGAAGAAAAATACAATCGTATTATTAACGTCTGGCATGAGATTACCGACCAGGTTAGTGATTCTGTTCTGGAAACGATCAGTAAAGACATGGATGGTTTTAACCCGGTCTTTATGATGGCCAATTCCGGAGCGCGTGGTTCGCAGGAACAGATCCGTCAGCTTGCCGGTATGCGTGGTTTGATGGCTAAACCGAGTGGTAAGGTTATTGAACTGCCAATTAAATCGGGTTTCCGAGATGGACTGTCGGTTATGGAATATTTTATTTCCACCCACGGAGCCCGGAAGGGTCTCGCCGATACAGCCCTTAAAACAGCGGATGCCGGTTATTTAACCCGCCGGCTGGCCGATGTTGCTCAGAGTTGCCGCATTACAGGGACTGACTGTGGAACTCTTGCCGGCGTGGAGGTAGGCCCGATTCGTTCCAGTGACAAGATACTGGAGACGATTGAAGACCGGGTTCTGGGGAGAATTGCTCGTGAAAATATCAGTCATCCCCAGACCGGAGAAATTATTGTCAAAGAAAATGAACTTATTGATGAAAAAGCGGCCCGCAAGATAATGGAATGCGGGTTTGAAAAAGTTGCCATCCGTAGTGTTTTAACCTGTGAGTCCGAAGATGGAGTCTGTGCTCTTTGTTACGGGCGTGATCTGTCGACAAGAAAGATAACAAATCTTGGCGAGCCGGTCGGTATTATTGCGGCCGAGTCGATTGGTGAACCGGGCACGCAGCTTACAATGAGAACTTTCCACACCGGTGGTATCGCCTCCGGTGGTGGTGAACAGGCGGTTCAGGCCGAACAGGATTGTTTCATAGAAACTATTCCCGAAAGCGCTGTTGCCTATACAACTCCGGATGGCCGCGAAGTTTTTGTCTGTCTGAAAGATGATACGTTGCGGCTCAGGAAGATTAAACAGGAGATCGAACTCAAACTTGACTCCGGTGAAATCGAGCCGGTTGCCTTTGAAGGACTCTGGGTTTACGAGGGAGACCCCGTTGCCCGGGTTACTGAGGATGGCGAAGAAAAAACCATAACAGCCAGTACTGAGGGTATCGTTAAGATAGAAGAGGATGTTCTGCGTATCCTTGGCAATGAATATAATGTTGGTGTTGGCACCGGGTCACGGATCCTGGTTGAACCGGGTGAAATTGTTAGAACAGGTGAAACATACGTTGAGGTTGACCCCTACAACGAGCAAATCATAGCTGAGTTTACCGGCGAGATTAAACTCCGCGACGTTGAAGTCGGCCGGACATTGAGTGAGCAGGTAGATGAGACAACCGGCCTTATAAACAAGGTTATTGTTGAGGATAAACAGGGTAAAAAGTTTCCCAGTATTGTT
>JBKGYI010000016.1:0-11073 GCA_046546195.1 bacterium
GCACAACATAACAGGGATAATCTCCCGTGTTAAACAAAGCCGGAAATTTTCGGGGCGCTTTCTTGCCGGGGATGATTTTTTTTACAGCCTGTATTATACTTATGTTTGTAGCTATCCGAATTCTGAAAAGAATGTGATCATTTATGCTGATACTGCGACCAATCGAAGACCTTGGTGAGTTCTGTAACAAACGCCTTCATCACCTGGGACGCTTCGGGATTTTTCTTGCTCGAACAATCACCATGATTTTCGTGCCCCCCGTAAAATTTAAATTGATTTTAAAACGCATCTATCAGATTGGCAGCAGTTCGATGGGATTAATTTTCCTGATCAGTGCATTTACGGGCGCTGTACTGGGTTTGCAGATACATTACCAGCTGATTAAATTTGGCGCCGCCGCCCGCACCGGTACAGTAGTTTCACTATCCCTGATAAGAGAGCTGGGGCCGGTGGTCTGCGCTTTGATGGTTGCCGGGCGAGCCGGGACGGCCCTGGCGTCAGAACTTGGCGTAATGAGAATATCGGAGCAGTTCGATGCCATGAAAATTATGAATTTGAATCCATTCCGCTACCTGATGGCCCCTATTTTCATTGCCACGGTAATCTCTGTTTTTTTATTAACTGCCGTATTCAATGTTGTGGGTATCACCGGAGGTTTTATTGTTTCCAGCGGGCTGCTGGGGCTTTCGCGCGGCGCTTACTACGGCGGTATTGTTGAATTTGTCGCTACCGGCGATATAGTAAACGGCGCCTTTAAATCACTTGTTTTCGGGGGTATCGTGGCCTGGGTGAGCTGCTATAAAGGTTACTACACCGGTCACGGGGCCGAAGGTGTGGGACGCGCAGCAACCGAATCGATGGTTTTATCCAGTGTGCTGATCCTTGTTTTCGACTATATCCTGACTTCTTTAATGTTTACCGGTTAAGGCTGATCATTCATGATAAAAATAAATAATCTCCATAAATCACTGGCCGGGGCTAAAGTATTAAACGGAATCGATCTCGCGATCAAAAAAGGACAAATCACAGCTCTTTTGGGCAGCAGCGGGGCTGGTAAATCGGTCCTTTTGAAAAACATTGTCGGATTAATGCATCCCGATAGCGGCGAAGTTATCGTGGACGGCAAAAACATTCACGCGGTAAAAGGCAAAGAGTTAAGAGAACTGCGTGATTCGATCGGTATGCTCTTCCAATCGGGAGCACTTTTTGATTCAATGACCGTCAAAGAAAATCTTGCCTTCCCGCTGCGAGAAAAAACCGGGTTGAGTGAGAAAGATATTCAGGATAAAGTAGAGACAGAACTCAAGCGGGTGGATATGCTTGAAGCGCTTGAAAAATATCCGGCAGAACTGAGCGGGGGAATGAAAAAAAGAGCTGCCCTGGCCCGCTGTTTGATTTTAAAACCAAAAATTATATTTTTTGACGAACCGACAACCGGGCTGGATCCCCTGATAAGTAACGCTATCTTACGTTTGATATATAATCTGCACGGAGAACTGGGATTCACGGCTGTTATTATAACCCACAATTTTGAAAAAGTTTTTCCAATAGTTCACAGAGTAGCTATGATAGATAATGGTAAAATTATCGCTTGTGATAAACCCGAAAATATTATGGATTCCGCCAATCCAATAGTCAGCCGATTTGTTACCGAGGCGACGCGGGGTCCCCTGGAGGCGTTAAACGTTGAAAAAAACTAATCTTGCTGTAGGAGTTTTTATGATAATCGGTTTTGGATGTCTTGCCTATCTTTCGATATCTTTCGGCGAAATAAACATTTTTGGTGAAAACCGTTACCAGGTCAAAGCCCGCTTTTCAAATGTAAGCGGCCTTAAAAAGGATACTCCCGTTGAGCTGCTTGGTATCCCGGTCGGTTATGTCAACTCAATCAAACTGGATGATTTTAAGCCCGAAGTAACTATGCTTATTGATTATGAACTTGAATTGCCGGAAGATACCATCGCGAGTATCCGCACCCAGGGATTGCTCGGTGAAAGATATATCCACCTCTCACCGGGAGGGCTGCCCATGAACCTGCCCCGGGACGGCAGTGGCGAAATTCGTGAGACCGAATCTCCGCTTATCATCGAAGAGGTCATTGGTAAATTTATTTTTGGGGAGACGGAGGATTCCTGATGAAGAAAATTATTTTTACCTCTTTTTTACTTATTTTATTTCTATTCTGCGGCCTGCCCGCCCATTCAGAAACAGAAATAGAATCTCAACCGGGAAAACTTATCCAGGAAAGAACCGAGCAGGTCCTGGAGGTTATTTCAGATACCAGCTTTCACCGCGAGGACCGTTTCGATACCTTGAAACAAAAACTGCGGGATATCATTGAACCGGCCTTTGCTTTTGAAGAAATGACACTGCGCTCTCTGGGCTCACACGCGAGAGGGATAGAAGAAAAACAGCTAAACGAACTGGTGGAACTGTTCACAACCCTGCTGGAAAACATGTATATCGATCGGTTTACCCGCTCCCTAATTGAAAATCCGGGGGATACTTTTATCCCGCAAATGACAATGACCGGAGAAGAATTGCGTGGTAATTATGCTCAGATTACAACTGAAGCCCGGGTCGATAACGACGGAGAAAAAATGCAGTTTAAAATAAATTACCGGCTGGTAAAACGAAATGATAACTGGAGGATATACGATCTTGAAATCGAGGGAAACAGCCTGGTTCAAAACTATCGTTCCCAGTTCAATGAGATTTTAACCAATAATTCGATCCAGGAACTTATAAACCGGCTCAGAGAAAAAGTAGAGAACTTCGAAGATTCTCCCGAGGAAATTCAGAAAGAGGATAATATTGTTCCCCTGACCGAGGAAAAAGAATAATCATATGAAGCAATATTCACCTTTGGCAGCATATCTTCTGATTTTTTGTCTCCTGCCGGTATTTACTTTTTCCCACGCCGCATTCGCCCGGGAGAATAATTCCGAAATTCAGTCAGAATTTGAAGACCCGTTCGCTGATCCCTTTGCAGATGAAGAAAAAGAACAGGAAAAAGATCAACTTCCGGATCCCCTTGAACCCTATAACAGGGCTGTTTTCAAATTAAATGACTTTTTTTACCTCTATATAATGAAGCCGGCAAGCACAGGTTATCGTTTCGTTACCACCCGGGGGATACGTAAATCGGTCGGTAACTTTTTTTCCAACCTGAGCGAGCCGGTGTATTTTGCTAATTCTATCCTCCAGGGCGAAGGTTCCGATGCTCATACCGCTTTCGCCCGTTTTACAGTAAACTCAACTTTCGGGCTGGCCGGTTTATTCGACGTGGTCGGCACCGAACCCGAGCAGGCCCCCCGCAGCTTCAATCAAACCCTTGCCCGCTGGGGAACCGGTCCGGGGTTCTACATAGTCTGGCCGGTAGCCGGGGGCACCTCCCTGCGGGGAACTGCGGGAATGACCGCCGATAAATTTTTAAACCCGGCCGCCTATACAGATTCTGAAACCAGCATCTATGCCACCAGCCTGGAGAATTTAAACGGGGTCCACTCTTATCTGCAGCAGTACAGGGATCTTAAAAGGTACAACCTCGATCCCTATATTTCCCTGAAAAAATACCACGAATCCCGGGAAATAAAACTCCCCGAAAAGTAAATATAGGCAATTCTTAATATTCATTTTCTCACGCCCGTTAAAAATCACAAAAAAAAAATTAACCCTACTCCTTGCAATTAATTCTTTTCAATGGCAGAATAAGAAAAATATCAAATTTAGGAGGAATTACTATGAAACGTATTATCACTTCACTACTTGTTGTTATATTAATTTTACCTTTCACGGGCTGCGCTACCCGGAAGCCCCAGGTAACTCGATTAAACCCCGATGAAGTGCATGACTTAACAGGTGAATGGGGCAGTTCGGATGCCAGAACAGTTGCCGATAAAATAGTGGATGACTGTGTGAATGAAAATTCGTTCTGGTTTAAAGAATTTCAAAAAAAGAACCCTGACCGGCGGCCAAGGATAATTGTTGGTCTTTTCAGAAATAAAAGCTCAGTGCACATCGACAGAGAAGAGTTCACCCAGGAGATAGCGCGGCAGCTAACCAATAATGGAAAAGCACGTTTCGTGGCCGGCGATGACCAAAGAGAGGCCCTGCGCGAGGAGCGAGCTCAACAGTATGGACTTGAAAGAGAATACAAACAATACAAACAAGGAGAAATAACCCGCCAGGAATTTGATCGGATAGCCGAGGAAGCCGGCGGGTCCTGGGTAAAGCGAGAAACCCGTTCAGAATTAGCCCAGGAAACGGGTGCGGACTTTATGCTCCAGGGAACGTTTCAGGCGGACAAGCAAAGAGTCGGCGGCGAACAACTGGTTACCTATCAGGTAGATATTGAGCTTATAGATCTGGAGTCCACCGAAAGGGTCTGGATCGGTTCAGAACGTATTCGCAAACAGATTGTCCAGAGCAAATATAGCTGGTAAACAGCTCAAGCTCAAAAGCAAAACAAACCATCCGGGAGGGAAATTGCTGATGGGTTCTAAGTTTGCAGGGTTAAAGCAACTTGTTTTACTTCTAACGGTTCTTTTACTTTTAGGAGGCTGCGCCACACAAACACAGCACTATACTGAAATAATTGATTCAGTGGAAACATCCCGCTATGATGAGGCAGTTGCGCTTGTTGAAAAAGCCCGAGAAGACAATGTCTATAAAAAGAAAGACAGAGTTCTTTACTCGCTGGAACTGGGACTGGCACTTCACTATGCCGGTAACTTTGAACTCAGCAATCGCCGCCTGGCAATGGCCGACGATTATATAACAGAGCTTTTCACCAGGCGCATATCTGAAATCGGTTTTTCTTTTCTGTCAAATGATAACCAGCTCCCCTACCCGGGCGAACCCTACGAAGATATTTATCTAAATGTTTTCAAAGCTCTAAATTATGCCGGGATGCAGGATAAAGACGCCGTATTTGTTGAGGTAAGAAAAATAGACGAAAAACTCTCCTACATGCGCAGACGTTATGAAGCACTTGCCGAAGACTACCAATCAGCTTCGCTAAAAGAATTCGGCGATACAATAGACTTTGAAGAATCAGAAAAAAAACCAGACTTCGAACCCGGAAACTCCGAGTTTCACACGAGTGCACTGGGTCGTTATCTCGGTTACATAACCCGGCTTGCAGCCGAAGAGCGTGATGGCGCAAGAATTGATCTGGAAAAAATGAAAGAAGCTTTTCTGAACCAGCCGGGTATTTATAATTTTGATTTTCCAGATAAAGCGCTCCCACCGCGCCAATCAATCCCTCTAAATAAAGCCCGTGTCAACTTTCTTGCCCTCCTGGGCCGGGGCCCCAGCAAAAAACAGGTAGACGAAAGATTCAAATACAAAGATTACTACGTTAAATTTTCTTTCCCTGTTTTGGAACCGGGCGGGACAAATATATCCCGGGTTGAAATTTATGACAACACAGGAAAATATCTCACTAAACTGGCTAAATTAGAGGATGTAAACCGCGTTGCCCAGAATGTATTTTCTCTTTCTGCGCCCCTCGCTTATTCAAAAGCAATAGTCCGGGGAATCGCAAAAGGGATTCTCGGGAGAGAAGTTCGTAAAAAAGCCGGTAACCCGTGGGTTTCTCTTTTATCTTTGCTCACACAGGAAATAAGTGAACAGGCCGACCTGAGAACCACCAGATTATTACCGGCCGAATTTCATGTGGGACATCTTATAGTTCCGGCCAATAAAGAAACCACCCTGGAGCTTCGTTATTACAGTGAAAACAAATTAATTGATGTGAAAAAGATCACAATGACTTTTCAACACGATGATGCTAACATAGTAGAAGTAAATAAGCTTATTTAACTTTATGTCAGATACTAATAAAATTTTGTGTTTTAATCACTACAATTTTTTAAGGAGGTTTTAACATCATGTTAAAACGTTATGCTTTTGCAATACTGGTCGCTGTTTTTTCTGCTTCCCTGCTTGCCGGCTGTTTCGGAGGGGGGCTGCCATCCTGGGTACAGAGCCCACCGGAAGAAGATAATGTAATATACGCCGCCGGAGAAGGTGATTCTCGGGATCGCCAGGCCGCCAGACGCGATGCCGAAATGGATGCAACCGCTAATCTTGGCGCAATTTTAAAGCGCGATATAATTCGTGAAACAAAAAACAAGTTAGAGCGTGAACGCGGGGTTGATGTCTCTGAAGAGGAGTTAGAGCGCAGTGCTTCCGAAACACTGGAGGAACTGGTTTATGTCCAGTTGCGGGGAGCCAAACGGGATAGATATGAATCGATCTATAACGAAGAAACCGGAGTCTATACCGCATTTGTGCTCATGAAACTTCCTTTTGAGGACTATGTGTCGTTTCTAAACACGCAGATGGAAGAAGTTATGGAAGAAGCTCCTATTCCCGGAGAAGAAGAATAAATTCCTGATGCGGTCTGTTTCCATGACCAGATCTAAAAATACGGACAGGACTTTTTTAATCGGAAAGTCCTGTCCGTTCTTAAATTTTTACACTATTTTATTTGTGCTTTTTCTGGCAGTTCCAGTCAGCGCTGAGGAAACTGTGGATAATTTTTCTCTCTCATATCTTAAAGGTTCGGCCCGCCGGCGGGATAATGCAAAGCAAGAATGGCAAGAAGTAAATCAGGGGGATACCCTGCCTGCCAATACTAAGCTGCGTACAGAAGGCAACTCCTATATAACCGTCGATCTCGATAAAAACAGTCAGATAAATATTAATGAAAATAGTGGACTTGCGTTATCCGACGAAGAGGATAAAGACGATGTTGCCCTTCATTTTGGAAGTATTAATATAACTATTGATACCCGGCTACTGCGCCAGCGTAATAGAGAGTTCACAGTAAAAACTCCTGTGGCCGTGCTGGGCGTAAGAGGTACCACCTTTCAAACATCTTATGAACTCGACGCTGAGAGCTGGTTTGGGGTAGATACGGGAACCGTAGAGATACAAGCCGACAGTCAGCAGACTCTTTCCAGCGGTGAAGGGGCAAATGTTTTAATTGATACAAAAACAGAACGCTCAGAAATAGAAAAGTTACCTGAAAGACGCAAAGAACTGCTTACCACCTGGGAACATTTTCGGGCACGGGTAAACCTGGATTCACTCCAGGCTAAAAGAGATACAGTATCGAACAGAATTAAGTCTCTGCAATCCGAATCCGAAGAACACGAAGCCGGTCCGGAGCTAAGACTTATTGAGAGGGAAATATCTTTGCTGCGCCGCCAGAGGCAGCAATTAGCTGCGCAGCTGGAAAATCAAAAGAACCGTTACCAGAAAATACGCAAGAAATACCAGCAGTATCGAGATAAACTGGAAAAAATGCGCGACGACTTCCTGGAAAGACAGCGTAAGTCTTTTGACACTTTCAGAGAGAAGCAAAAACGCGGCCTCGAGCTGTTCAGACAGCAGCAAAAACAAAACCAGCGCCCCGCGCATCCAAAACGCCCCGAAGTAAAATCTCCTTCTTCCGATACTGAACCCACGAATTAAAGCTGTCTTTGCATCGATAAGTTTAATTATTCAGAACAGGCGCGTATATTGATATATTAAATTACTCCCAGGATCAGAACCTTCCAACGGTCATTCCGACCCCGAACCGGAACCATAAAAATCTTATAGAACGCAAAGGCGCAAAGAAAGTCAAAGACATTATATTATTGTAAAAGTCAAACCCGTAAAACCTCTGGATTGTCCGGTCAAGCCGGACAATGACGAAGGTGGAGGATGGATTGTCCGGTCGAGCCGGGCAATGACAAACCATTGGAAGGTTCTGTCCCCGAATATGTCCGGGTTGAAACCAATTTACGGCGGCAAAGCAGATTTCAGACCGGGCCGGGTAAAGCCCCTCTTTTTTATTTATCCGCAGTCAGTATTTTTTCAGTGATAAGTGTTTTCATATTACTTCGGACCCAATTTTCCATATCCGCCCGGGCATTTAAAACCATATCTTTCCGGTTGATTCCACCGGAAGAACCCGTGTAAGAGACGGTTCCAAATTTATTACCACCGGGTTTTCTCAGGTCCAGTGTAATGTGCCAGTTAATAGCCGAACCGAGGCCTCTTTTCTCAGTGGTAGCGTCAAGCTGCCCTTCAGCAATCAAATCAGCATTATTTTCTCTATCTGCAACATGAAAATCAAGGTCAGTAAAAGCAGCTCTTATCCAGGACTGCATGGCGGTTTCAAGTTCACTGCCAGAGAATATATTATCGGTTAACTCCATTTTTCGCACATAAACGTTTATATCAGCAAGAAGAGACTGCAATTCGCTATTTATGGTGGCCGGTCCCGGGTCCACATCAAGTCCCAGTTCCTTTTTAGGGCTAATTACGTTAAGATGGTTCGCCAGCCGGGTCGCCTCCGCAGCAGCCGGCAGGGCTTGCGACAAAAAGCTTAGTTTGTCTAATTTATAATCAGCAGCTCTTGCCCTCCGGTAATATTGAGTCGCCGAGCGCTGACTGTCCTCAAACTTACGCCGGTAGGTACGAGCCGCTCGTTCGCGGTCTAAAACTGCAAGCGCATAATTATTGCCTGTCTGAAAATCCTCGTGGCTCTCCACAATTTCTATTCCGCTTACTTTTTCATCAGTACTTATCTGCATATCGCGCTGGCGTTCAACTTCTTTCATGAATTTACCATCATCGCCAAAAGTTTCTCTACTTCTTTCCTGACGACTGCGAACATCACTTATCTGCTGGGAAATAATCTGGGCAATCCCCGCCTTTGCATTTTCTTTAGCTCTACCTACAGTTGTTCCTGTTCCCAGGGAAGTGAAATACTCATTTGCCGGATATTTTTTCTCGAAATTTTGAGTCCAGGCCGGACGACCGGAACTATCAATACTTTTCTGACAGCCTGAAATCAATAAGCCCGTACCAGCAATCACCAGCATTAAACCAAACAAGAGTAACCTGCTAACACCATTTGCCTTTTTCATTTATATCGCCTCAATAGAAGATGTTACCTCTTATTTTCTACAGTTGATTTTATTAATTCTCTAATAAACCTCTGCTATCTTCACAGCATTTTTCCGCGGTTACGGTTCAACTATCCACTGCGCTTCCCGGGGCCGGTGAATCAGCACCGATTGACCGGGCCGCCGAAGTGCTCGGAGCCAAAGAAGGCGCCGGCGGGACCTTACAGCTGTGTCGGCCGATGGCGTGGATCTATCACCAGCCGGCTTTTGCTCCGGCTTCGGACCCCCTAAAGTTTGCTTCCGCGCAGAAAGGATTGATTAAATACAAAGTATATACAGCGCTTATAATAAAAACAAAACTAAAAAAAGCGATATAAAAATTTTTTCTGGTAATTGAATTCATGGCATACTCTCTTTTTTTAATAATCAAACTCTTTCATCTTTTGATTATATATTAAAACTATTAATTCGTCCCTGTGATTTTTATCACATTAACATCCAATATTATGGATTTCCCCATAATGTTACTCAATAAAAATACCAGACCAAAACCCCCGTGTCAAACCCTCCCGACAAACCCCAGAACCTTTCAACGGTCATTCCGGCCCCGAACCGGAAATCCGAAATTTCTGATTTTAAACCGAAAAATACAAAATATAAAACTGGGTTGCCAGCTCAAGCTCCGGCAATGTCAGAATTTTATCGGCCGTCATTCCCGCGAAAGCGGGAATCCAGCGGCGTTGACGTTACGGTTTTGAATTCCCAGGTTCAAAACCAAAGTCACTGGATTGCCCGGTCATCCAGCACTCAATCGGGAGTAACCAGTGGGACCTCTGTGATTTTTCAGCAACTCCCCGACTGAGTGCTGGACGGCAATGACGGGGGTAGAGGCTGGATTACCAGCTCAGGCCGGGCAATGACAACCATTGAAAGGTTCTGGCCTGAATAATCCATGAGAATCATGTATTATTCAAGTTAAGAAAAAAACACGTTAAAAAATCAGAGAAAGGCAACCAAAGTATGCGGCATGGAAAGTAAGAAGCAACTGAAGATTTTGTTCCCGGTTACAGAAAACAGGGATTAATATTCCTATCGTTTTTTCAGATGTCTGTTTTTTTAATTCCGCGGTTCTACGTGGACATAGACCCGGGATATGTTATCCAGTTTTTTTATCTTTTGTTTTAAATTTTCCTCCGCCTCGTGGATAGCCCCCAGGGTTTTTTCTTCCTCTGCAGATACGACAAGAGAAATGTGAATCAGGGGACCAACATGATGAGATTTTATTTCACGGGGGCCTTCAAAAACAGGATCGGTAAGAATAATGTGTTTTATCTCTTCCAGAATTTCCGGCGGGGCCGAACGGCCTGTCAGATGATCAATGTTTTCAACAAGCGTATCCAGACCTATCTTTATAATAAACAGGCCAATTGCCACCGCAACCAGGATATCAAAAAACTGGAAGCCGCTATAAACCCCGATCAAAGCAGCAATTACAACGATATCATTGAGGATATCACTTAACTGGTCCTTGCTTATCGCCCGCAGGGCCGGTGAATTAAGTTTTTTACCCTCCCGGTTGCAGTGCCAGGAAAAAACTATCTTTATCGCTATCGAACCCAGGAGGATCACAATACCCAGGGAATCAAAAATAACCTCCCGGCCTCTATAAAAAGACCACCCGGCATCAACAATTACATAAAATCCGGAGAGCAGCACAATTGTCCCCACAAAAATACCAACCAGGGATTCAAAACGGCGATGACCCTCCGGATGACTGGAATCGGGTGGTTGAATGCTCATCCACAGCCCGGCCCACAGAACCAGACCATACAGTAAATCAGCGGCGTTATTAACCCCCACTGAGCGCAGGGCGCTGGATTCCTGCATATAACCGGCCCACAGCTTCAATACCGCCAGCCCAAGACTTATAAGCAGCAGCAAATAAACCGGCCGCAAAACTTGTCTGTCGTTTTTCATAAAAACATGCTCCTGTTCAAAACTATTCGTTTCAAAACACGATGAATTATACTCTGAAAAAAAATAAATTAAAAGCCGGGCCAGCAAATTAACGGTAACTAAAAAAGATCAGGCAAAAGGACAGGTTCCAGTGGTGCAGCTTCCACCCCCGGAGTTGCACGACGGAGCATCCGAGCCGCCAGAGGAG
>JBKGYI010000017.1:0-10973 GCA_046546195.1 bacterium
TTCAGCTGCAAAAAAATTCAACCACCGTGAAATTATTAATTATCCCCACCAGTATAGTTTAACAAATAAGTTCAATAAGTGAACTCTGAATCAACTTGAACACCGGTTAACCGGTAAAAAAATACCTGTCAATAATATATTAACGTTTCAATCAAATAAAGCATCCAGAATTCTCGTTATCGGCCGCCCGACAGTCTCGCTGAGTAAATTTTCAATAAAGTCACTCCGAAAATCAGATTTTATCTTATCAGTATCCAGTGATATCTGAGGATCTATGATTGTTTCCCTGACAAAGAAACGAATCGTTAACCGCCGTTCGCCGCTTAATCGCAAGCGACGGTAAACCTCACCAACAAGATCCTGGAGATAACTGGCCAGCGCATCCCCGCGCAGCTCCAGCTCATATGTACTATCTATTTCACCATTAAGGGCAAGATAACCGCTGACAAAAAGCCGCAGGTTCTTTTCGGCCGCGGTCATGCGTATCCCATCAAGTTTAATCCTGCCCTGCTCAATATCAAGATTATAGGTGGCAGGGTCAATATGAATATCCTCACCTATTTCCTGCAGATTGGCAACCCGGTGAATACCGGCCAGGTCGGGAAATTTTTTCAGTTCAATGCCCGAGTGAAAAACAGTAAGACCCCCCGCCCAGCTTTCCAGTTCACCATAGTTTCCCTTTATATTTCCATCAAGTGAAACCGGGCCTCGAATATTTTTGCGAACAAAATCAAAATCATCTAAAACACGATTTAAATGAATTTCCTCCGCTTTGAATCCCACACTCAGCCTACCGTCATCCTCCGTTTGCACTGAAGCCAGCACCCGGCCACCACCAAGCCACATTTCCTCAAGTCTAAAGTTTAACCCGCCATCTCGGCGGGTCCCACGGATAACTACATTTTCCAGATCTATATCATATGCTTCCACCTGTTCGGTGGCCAACCTGAGATCAAGATCGGGATTATTCAGTTCACCCTTAATATCAACCTCAAAATCAAGACCGCCAAACCCTATTTCAGGCGACACAGAAAAATATTTCGCCGACTCCAGACCTTTTCCTCTCAAATTTAAATCCCAGGTCCCGTTTTCGAAAAAACCACTATGGTCCAGGTGACCATCGATCTGAATCTGGCCAGCCTTACTCTGGGTGTATATACTCGAAAATAACAGTTTTTCAGGAACAATTCTCATTTCTCCATTTATCCCCTCAGCAATAAAATCATGTTCTGGCAAACTAATATTAGCGTCATTAAAATTTAAATATCCATAGTAATCCCCCCAATCCTCAAGGGGCTCTTCAAACTGCAGCAACAGTTCCACATCATCCATGCTGGCAGTCAAATCCTTCAGATATTCCTGTCCTGACAGAGCTAAAAAACTATCGATTTTCGACAAATCCGCCTTTAGATTGAGCGGGCGTTCACTCCCCCCCGATATTTCCCATTCATTACCATCGCCATCGCGAAAATTACCACCGAACCAGCCGCCGCCTTTTTCCCTTGAAGAATAGCTGGCCATTATCCAGATATCACTAAGAGAAAAATTTTCCAGAGCCAGAGAACCCTCGCGGGCAGCGAGGGCGGCCTGAATTCCTTCGGGGGTAAACAAAAACGAGATGTTAAGCGGGATGTCTATTTCCAGGCCCCGGCCAAGCAGTTCCGTCTGCCGGTCAGAAAAAAACAACGGTCGGAAGTCAGTCGCCTGCAGAACACCGGTAACCGAGTTAAGCATACCACCGGCCTCTTTTTCGGAAAAGCCATCCCCCAACAAAAAGCTGTACCCGTCAAACGCAATCTGCCCCTGCCGCCAGTTTACTCCACTTGCGTCCACCTGGCCGGCCCAATTTTCAAAGTGAAGGGAACTATCTCCCGGCAGGTGAGCCAAATCTATTTTTGCTTGTTCCAGGAAAACCGCACCGGCAAGCTGTGGCTGCTCAAGTTCACCTTTACACTCTATTTCCGATTTAAGGGGGGAAGGGCCAACCGCTGAAAGTTCAAGTTCAGGATAAAAACGGGCATACTGATTTATCACCCGGGCCAGATCAAGTTCTGTTTCTCCCCTTATATCTACCCTATCCTGACCGTCATTAAACCAACCTTCCCAGCTACTGTAAAGATAATCAGAACTTAATTCCAGAGTATCAATCCCAACCTGTTTGTCAGAAATTGATATCTCAGCACCGAGGTCAACATCCGGAAAAACGAAATCACCGAAAACCGCTGGCGCCCCCGAAAAATCAGCCGTGAATAGTCTTTCCTCTTCGGTGGATTTTAAACCAATCTTTCCCTGCCAGATATTATCTATCCCCGCCCAGTAGCGATCGGGAAAACTGAACCGGTCAAATTCGCAGGTGAATTCAAAGTGGGGGACAAGATCAATTGTGCCACTTCCCTCTATCTCTTCTCCCATAAAATCCGAAAGTTCATATTCGACTTTCCTGTCCGGACTCCAGAATTTCATTTCCTGGCCTCCAATCGAAAACAACGGTTCACGATCTGCAATATACCTGAAACGCCAGGAATCTATAGTGGTTTCAAGATCAGGAAGCTTTTGTAACAAACCCGGTTTTTTCGGGCGCTGGAAGATATCGATCTCAGCACGCCCAATCTTTACTGAATTTATCGCCTCAAGGTAATCACCCTCCCGAAACGCCCGGCGCAATTTTCGCCAGGCGGGTTTGATCTGAAAATAATTTATATTAACTCGAGCGCGACTGCCGTTTTCCTTATTTTTACCGCCAAACCGTAAAGAAGAAAGGGTGGGATTAAGTTTCCAGTTCAAATACAAATAACCGATCTCTACCGGCTGAGCAAGACGCTCTACGAGTAAATCATGTAATCCATGCCGGATCAAAGGCAAGTTTAGAAAACAATTGACCAGCAGATATGACAAACCGGCAATAACAATAAAAAGCTTAACAACTCTTCGCAGTGAATTCGACATTATGACCCTCAATTACATAGTGTTAAGTATTACGTCATGTTAAAAAGTGCTGAAGACAGTTATATTTTAACACTAAACACCATACATGATTAAAAAAAAAAGCCCCGGATCCGGCTTTTGCCGGAACCCGGGGCCTCGGGGGAAGGGGTATTTGTTACATCATGCCGCCCATGCCACCCATACCGCCCATGCCGCCTCCGCCCATGCCGCCTCCGGGCATACCGGAATCGGCATCGTCATCTTCTTCCTCGGCCACAGCGGCCTCGGTGGTAAGAAGAAGAGCGGAAATACTGCTGGCGTTCTGAATGACCGTGCGTACGACTTTCGCAGGATCAATTATACCAGCTTCAAACAGATTTTCAATCTTTCTGCTTTTAGCGTTATAACCGACAGCATCGTCGTCCTCGTGGAGAAGGCGCTCAACAATTACCGAACCTTCTACGCCGGCATTCTCGGCAATCTGCTTGGTGGGCATCGAAAGAGCTTTTTGCAGAATACGAAGCCCCGCCTCTTCCTCGCCTTCGAGGTTCTCCTTTTCAAGTTCGTGCTGAACCCGAAGCAGTGTCACTCCACCACCGGCGACAATACCTTCTTCTACTGCCGCACGGGTGGATTGCAGGGCATCTTCAACCCGTCCTTTTTTCTCTTTCATTTCCGGTTCGGTTGCAGCGCCAACTTTAATGACACCAACACCGCCGGAAAGTTTGGCCAACCGCTCTTCTAACTTCTCGCGATCGTAATCGCTGTCAGTGTCCTCTATCTGGCGACGAATCTGAGCAATCCGGTCCTCGATTTCACTGTGGTTACCGTCCCCTTCAACGATAGTTGTATCGTCGTCAGTAACGGTTATCTTGGCGGCACGACCAAGCTGGTCAAGTGTCGCATTCTCCAGATCCATACCTTTTTCGGAAGAAATAACTTCTCCACCGGTCAGGATGGCTATATCCTGAAGCATCTGCTTGCGACGGTCACCAAAGCCCGGCGCTTTAACCGCACAGGCGTCAAGCTGCCCGCGCAATTTGTTAACAACAAGAGTGGCCAGGGCTTCGCCTTCAATATCTTCGGCGATTATCAGAAGTGAGCTACCTTCGCGGGCAACCTCTTCCAGAACCGGCACAATATCATTGATAGCCGAAATGTCGTCATCGTAAATCAGGATCCGGGGATCTTCAAGCTCAGCCACCATGTTTTCCTGATCTGTCACAAAATACGGTGATTTATAACCGCGGTCGAACTGCATACCTTCAACAAGTTCCAGCTCGGTTTCAATACCGCGACCTTCTTCAACGGTAATAACTCCGTCTTCGCCCACCTTATCCATAGCTTCGGCCAGGATTTCACCGATTTCCGGATCATTGTTGGCAGAAATAGTAGCAACCTGCGCGATCTGTTCTTTCCCTTCAACCTCGCGGGCGTGCTTCTTCAGTTTTCTTACCGCAAGCCGGGAAGCGTCATCAATTCCACGGCGCAGAGCCATCGGATTATGGCCGGCGGCCACGTAACGTAGCCCTTCATGAACTATCGTCCGGGCCAGCAAAGTGGCGGTTGTCGTTCCGTCACCTGTTTCATCCTGGGTTTTCTCAGCAACCTCTTTCACAAGCTGAGCTCCCATGTTTTCAAACTTGTTTTTCAGATCGATCTCTTTAGCGATGGTAACACCGTCTTTTGTAATCGTCGGTGCGCCAAAACTTTTCTCCAGCACAACATTACGACCACGCGGACCAAGTGTTACTTTTACAGCATCGGTCAATTTATCCACACCAGAAACAAGCTTGTTCCTGGCTTTTTCCGCAAAAATAATCTCTTTTGCCATTTCTATCTCACTCCTTATAAACTCTTACTGATTTTTAACTTATAATCCTTAACCCAGTTTGGCGAGTATATCGTCACTGTCAAGTACCAGATAATCTTCACCTTCGTACCCGACCTCGGTGCCGGAATACTTACCAAATACTACTCTGTCTCCTACTTCAACCTCGGGTTTAACAAGTTCACCATCAACCCTTTTACCGGGGCCAACAGCAATTACCTCGGCCTGCTGGGGTTTTTCCTTGGCAGACTCCGGTATTACAATTCCACCCTTGGTGGTTTCTTCCTGCGGTTCAATAACTTGAACCACCACACGGTTTCCAAGAGGTTGCAAAGCCATACTTAATCCCTCCATTTAATAGTTTTTTTGTAAATTTATACTTGAATTCACAAGTGAAAGTTATTTTTAACGAGGAAGTTATATATGATATTTAATAAAAAATTAATGTCAAGAATTTTTTAACCTAATTTTTCCTCGTAAGATAACATAATCCCCTTCAAAACAAGGTGCTCGTCTTCTTTTCGTAAAGACGGACATAATTCCAAAAAATCACCGCCGCGACCACCTGTCGCTACAACCATGCAGTCGGCTGGCAATTCATATTTTCTCCTTAACTCCTCAATAGCCCTTTCCACCGCCCCGGCCAGACCATAAAAAATCCCGCTTTGCATCGCCGCGGCGGTGTTCCGGGTTGAAAATTCTTCCGGTTTTTCCGGACTGAGCCGCGGCAGACGGGCAGTTACCTCCGCAAGTCCGGCCAGCGTCGCCCGCACTCCGGGCATTATAACTCCCCCGCAATATCTGCCCCCGGCTTCCACCGCCTCAACTGTAGTAGCAGTGCCAAAATCAACCACTATCCCCGAACCGTATTCAAAATACAAAGCACTGGCGCAGGCAATCCGGTCCGCCCCTACTGTCTCCGGTTTCTCCAGCGCTATTTTCAAAACAGAAGGCCAGGGATATTTTAAAAACCAGAGAATTTTATCGTCTTTTTCCTTAAATATTTTTACCAGCTTAGCATCTATTTTTGGAACTACCGAAGCAACCAGAAAGATATCGATATGCTCAACCGATAGACCCACCTGGCCCACCCAGGTTTCCCAGAGCCGCGGGGCAGAAAGTTCAACATCCGTTTCAACCCGCCATGTTTTCTTGATCTGCTTCCCCTCAACAAGGGCTAAAACCGTTGTCGTATTCCCAACATCAACCACAATCTTCATTACAAAATCACCATCAGAACGATGTCAGGATAATCGGGAAACCCGGACTCTCCACACAGCAAGCCCGCATAAATATTCCGCCTGATCTATTTAATCCTTTGAGGAAACCACTTGGCAGAGAAAGAAAAATACTCTAAAAACACATCAGGATCCAAACAAAATATGTATTGATAAATCTTTTAAACGTATTCGTCCAGATGCTCCCTTATTTTCTCGGAAGGAACAGAACCAACCAGTTGATCAACACGTTTTCCCCCGTCAAAAATTAACAGAGTGGGAATACTGCGAATCCCAAACTGCCCGGCCAGTTCCTGGTTGTTGTCCACATCAACCTTGGCAAACTTTGCTTTGCCTTCATATTCTTGAGCCAGTTCATCAATTCGCGGAGCAAGCTGCTGGCAGGGTCCACACCATTCCGCCCAGAAATCAACCAGAACAGGTATCTCCGATTCTTCCACTTCGGTTTTAAAGTTTTCAATGGTAACTTCCTTGGCCATGCTCATTAATATAAACCTCCATAAGTATTATTTCAATTCCTTTTTAAAAAAATAATAAGCCGCACACAAAGGCAGGAAATACAAATGTAAATAAACCTCAAAGTATCGAACTATCTCAATACTTATTAATTAAAACAGAGATCCACAGCCATTTTTCTACCAAACTGTGCTTTTTTTAAAAAGATCATTAATAATCATATTAATTATAATAAATACACCTCTGGAAGTCAACCAGGCGCATTAGATAAAATATGTTCTCGAAGAATCTTGTTGGCAAAAATAAAAACCCCGGCTTTGTTTGTCCGTCAACTGTCAATAGCGCAGCCATTAACGTCATCCCGACCCCGACGCGCAAGGATATGCTAATACTACGGACATCGAAGTGTAAGAGTAGTGAGAACCGCAAGCCGGAGTTTTTACCGGTGAAATTATTCCGGATCGCACGTTATGACCGGTTTAGGCAACAGCCTCTATATCTGCCGCAATATTTCACTGTAATCAGGTTCCTCGGTTAATTCATTAACAATCTCTATATACCTTATTTTTCTGTCGGTATCGATAAGAAGAACAGCGCGGGCACAAAGACCCAGCTCACGAACCAGCAGCCCGTAATTAAGCCCGAACTGTTTACCATTAATATCCGAATAGGTATCTATCGGCAGTGAATTTTCGCTGCAAAAACGCTCCTGGGCAAAAACTGTGTCGCAGCTTATTGTCACAAAGTTAACTTCATTTTCCTTATCCTGCAGTTTTTCGTTAAACGTTTTCGTCTGCAGACTGCAGACCGAAGTATCAAGTGAGGGAACACTGCTTATCAGAAGCGGTTTATCCAGCAAATCCTCAAGAACCACCGCTTCCAGTGCCTGATTCAAAACAGTAAAATCCGGGGCAATATCACCGACCTGGATTCTACGCCCGTCAAGATGAAGTTCATTTCCTTCCATGGTAACAATCCTCTCTTCCGGTTCGACAAAAGGATTGGCAAAGGAAGGTTCTCCCGGTGGCTCATATTTATCATAGGAAACAAAATCCGGGGCCGCTTTTCGATCGTTGCGCGGCAAAAGTTCTTTTTCCTCATCAAACTTGCCCAGCGAAATCAGCATCGGAATAATATACTTGTCTGGAATTTGGAACTCCTCTTTAACTTTATCCGGATTAAACCCGATCATTGGATGAGTATCCCAGCCCAAAGATTTTGCACTGTACATCAGAGACATCGCAAACAACGCGGTGTTTTTAACCGCATAGCGATCAGCCTGTTCAAGCCCGGTATAAATATCCTCCACCTGTTCAATAAAATCTTCGAGCCCTTCCTCGTCCATATAACCTTTGCGGACAAAACTCTCATACGTGGGATTGTCCCCCTTAAAAGCTTCCGGATCAGCAAGCATAATCAGGGTGACCGAAGCCTCGCTGACTTTAGGCTGGTCAAACGCACACTTCTGCAGGCGCTGTTTTGCTTCGGGTTTCTTAACCGCGACGACCTCCCAGGGCTGAGTGTTGGAACCGGAGGGGGCCAGCGCGGCCAGATTAATTATCTCCTCAAGCTCACTTTCGGTTATCTCTATTTCAGTATCAAAAAAATTAACCGACCGCCGTTTTGTAGCAATTTCAAAAAAATTCATAATAACCAACTCCCGATAATAAAAAAATTATGGTTCTAATTTCTTTTACTCAGGTAAACAAAGTAAAGTTTTCAGTCTTCCCCCGGTTCTTTATCCGTATGCACATCAAGCTGGGGAAACGGTATTTCTATACCGTTTTCATTTAAAGTTTCGTAGATTGAGTAGTTCAATTCGCTACCTGTTCGCGGGCGCAGGCGGGGCGAAGAAAGCCAAACCCGCAGTTCAAAATTAAGCGAGGAATCGCCAAATTCACGGAAAAGGACACTCGGAGCCGGATCTTCCAGCACCTTCGGATGATCGGCCGCCACCTCAAGCAACAGCTCTTCCAGCAGGCGGGCATCCGTTCCATAAGCAACACCCACGGGAACTCTAAGCCTGATCTTCTCTTCGCCGTGCGACCAGTTAATTACATTTTCTTCGACAAAAGTTGAGTTTGGAATAATGATATCGATGTTATCCAGTGTACTCACGCGGGTGGAGCGGAGTTTTATCGCTGAAACCGTCCCTATCTCATCGCCGACGCTAACCATATCCCCGACCTTGATCGGCCTTTCCATCAACAGAATAAGGCCGCTGACAAAATTGGCCGCTATATTCTGAAGTCCAAACCCAATCCCGACCCCGAGAAAACCAAACATAATAGCCAGGCTGGACAGGTCAAGACCTATACTCTCCACCCCAACCAGCAGACCGATAACAAGAATTATATAGTGAATTATACGGCTCACAGTATAATCAAGACCGTTTTTAAGACGATCGGCAAATTTCCGTTTAAAAACCCACCGTACAAACCGGGAAATAATAACAGTAAAAAAAACAATAAGTATAAAAATAACAAAACTGAATAAGGAAACAGGACTTCCCTGCAGTTCAAACAACGGGGCTCGCATTAAATCCAGCAAAGTCAGTAGATCTGGAATTTCCACCATAATTCACCTTTCCCTGAAAACAATTATTGAATCCACTACAAAAAATTTCCCCCTCTCCCGCCGGGGGAGAGGACATTCGGGAGTCGACTAATTCCTGTTCAACGACCACTCTTAACTATTATAGGCTACACTCTGGGAAGGATAAATAAAATTAACGGAGAAAACAAGACTGGGATTCAGATTTCGCGGACAATTTATTTCTAAAAATCAAAACTTTCTTCATCGCTCCACTCCGACATCTGATAACCACCATCTATCGCCCGCACAGCCCAGTGATAGGAACCGGAGGGAAGGTTGTGTAAAATAGCTTCAGTTCGACCCGGCGGTATTCTGCCCTGCAATTTATGATAGTAACGGTGCTCGTCAGTCGAACCCTCACCCAGGACATCCACTCCCCCCGGTGTGCTGCCGACTCTGATTATGTAGCTCAGTGATTCAGAAGACGTCCGGTCGTCGTCGGACCGCTTCCACCTAAAAATAACAGTATTGCTGTCTCTTTCAGTCCCTATGGTTTCGGGAATATCCGGCGGTTCATTCGCTTCTATATCGGTGTTATTGCGAAAACCATACAACTGCTTATCAGCGCCGTCAAAACCAAGCGCTGCAAACCCCAGTTTCCCGTCCCCCCTAAAATCAGCCCCGGCCACCCCCCCGGTCAACCCTTCCTGGCGCCCCAGCGGTTCAAAATCACGCTGCAATTTCCCGTCATCGTTTTTATAAACCAGCAACCGGTTGGTATCGTTCATATCGCGCCCGGAGATTATTACGTCAACTTTACCACTGTTGTTAAAATCCCCGGCACTGAGCGAAGCATAACGAAGGCCCATAATATCAGTGTCCAAATCCCGCGCAGACTGTTCCAGAGAAAAAGAATTGCCATCAGAAGCAATCACATAAAACTGGGTGCCATCAAAATCATCTTTCCCGGCCGCAATCAACTCCGGCGAACCATCCCCCAGTATATCAGCCACGCTGAGATCACCGTGGAGCAGTCCCTGCACTGGCCCGATTGTATCGGCCAGATCGATAAAACCTGTTTCCCCATATACCGGAGTGTCCGGCCCCATGTTTTCCCAGAGAACCAGCCGGGGGTCAGAATTGCGGTCCTGGCCGAGGGCGGCCAGATCGGGCCAGCCGTCGCGGTTATAATCCCAGGCGGCGACGGCAGAAAAATTACTTAACCCCATGCTGTCGCCGTTATCATCAACAAGGTCCGTCCCCTCGTCAAAAGCCAGTTCATCTTCCTCGCCGCCGGTAGTATTTGCAAAAACAATCAATCTCGCCACCGAACCGTCATGGCCGCTGGCAATAATATCCATTTTTCCATCGTTATTAAAATCAACAGGAATTAATTTGCCACGTTCCAGTCCAGCCCCTTCCTCCATCGGTTCGGCCAGATTTTCAAAATCAAAATCGCCGTTATTTCGAAAAACAATCAAGCGGGGCGATGCATCTTCGCCTGCTTTGTCGTGGCCCATCACCGCAAGATCCAGCCGGCCAGAGTTATCAAAATCACCCCAGGCTATACTTGAACTGTACAGTCCTGCGTCATCCCCCATCGGCTCATCCTCTATCTGAAATTCACCATCGCCAAGGTTTTTAAAAATAACCAGCCGGGCGTCGTTGTTGGAATCCACTCCGGACACCGCAACATCCAGCCGGCCGTTACGGTTAACATCCGCCCAGGCAAGGCTTCCATTGTCCAGCGCCGGGCCGCCTTCAAACATCCCTTCAGCAAGGGTAAATTTTACATCCTCGGAGTAGCCGGGACCGGAATCGTCGGATTTTTTGCTGGGAAATCCCTCCGGCGCCTCCTCAGGATTTTCATCCCAGTATTCAATCGTCCGGGAAGGAATACCCTCATCATAAGCACACTGGCGTTTATCAGAACTTGTTTTACATTCCTCCTCCCAGAGAGCACTCCAGTGTTCATTAACGGATTCATC
>JBKGYI010000018.1:0-10677 GCA_046546195.1 bacterium
TTTCATGGCTGATCAGGCTCCCAGAACTTTTTTTAATTTTTCAAAAACATCTTCCCGCTGAAATGGTTTGACGATGAAATGCTTGGCACCCATCATCACACATTTTTTGACCGTGTCCTGCTGCCCCATGGCACTGACCATAACTACTTTGATTCCTGTTTCCATCTCCTGGATTTTCTCGAGAGCAGTTATACCATCCATTTCGGGCATTGTGATATCAAGGGTAATAAAATCAAGCTCGTCCTTATGTTCCTTAACCTTTTCCAGGGCAACTTTACCGTTTTCAGCCACATCTACAACTTCGGCGTCGAAAGATTCAAGTATTCGGACAAGATTTTTTATCATAAATGCCGAATCATCGACCACGAGTCCTTTGTAGGTGGAACCGTCGTCTTTTTTGCCCAGTGTTAAAAGATGCTCGTCGTCAGCAGTAACCAACGTAACTCACCTCTGCTTGGAAGTATTAATGCATGACAAATGATACAGCAAAATCTAAATATTGCAATAAGAACAAACAAGCCGGGGGATCTTCTGGAGTTCACACTGGCTGTTATTAATTTGTTTGGCTTTGCCGGGCCCCCAGTTTTTGATCGAGCATAAGCAAAGCGGCCTGGTTATCGCCGATGCGTTCCAGCTGGACGAGAATTTCTCCCATGCTGTTTTCTTCTTCGACCTGTTCATCTACAAACCACTGCAGGATATTGCGGGCACAGTAATCGTTTTCTTCCTCGGCGATGGCTACCATCTTCTGTATTCTTCCTGTAACATAACGCTCATGTTCAAGTGCTGTTTCGAAGACCTCTTTTATCGAACTGTAGCTATTTTTGGGTTCCTCAACCGCGCCAATGGTGACTCTCTTGCCGACCTCGTTTAAAAATTCATAAAATTTCATACCGTGTTCGCGTTCTTCTTCAACCTGGGCCTTCATAAAATCGGCCATGCCGTTCCAGTCCTGTGAATCAAGGTATGCGGCCATAGCCAGGTAATGAGCGGCTGCTCTGAATTCCTCGGTTATCTGCTTGTTCATTTCAGTTGCAAGCTTTTTACTGATCATCTTGATGAACCTCCATAGTGTTGAATTATAGTTACCTTTTAGTTTATGATATTTAACAAAGCATAGTATAACAAAAGAATAAACTTATTCACACTCTTTTTAGAACCAGTTTAAGAATTCTATTATAGAAGTGATCTTTATGACTGTTGAAGCTTCTTCGGGGTATGGACCGCGAATATTCTGGCCCCGGCTGCCCGCCGGTAGAAAAAAAAATATAAAAATCCAGGAAAGTTTAAGCAGAGTTGAGTTTATAATCGGCGGCGTAATGCTGGCTATCGGGGGATTTGTACTCAGGCAAAAAAACAGCTATGACTTGATCGTTATCGGTTCTGTTCTTCTTGTGCTGGCGTCAATACATTTTTATTTTCTCTATAAACAACGTGAATCGTCCCGGTGTTCAATCAGCCGGGATGATCGGCTTCTAAATCGTCTGCGCCGACAGCTTAACAGCGATTACTCGGTTGCGCTTGATTATCCGCTGAGCAAAGAAAAGCGAATTGATTACCTGATAATGGGGCCGATGGGCTTGTATCTGGTGCGCCGGGTAAACGGTCGCGGTCAGATAAAAGGCGGGTTAGCCGATAAAAAATGGCAAATCCAGTCATCTTCGGGGCAGCAGCGCGAACTGAAAAACCCACTGCCGGAATTGGAAAACCTTGTTCACCTCTGTAAAAAACACCTGCAAAAAAACAAAGAGAAGCCTGGAAGAGTGGATGTCCGAGCAGCAGTTGTATTTCCTTTTCATAACGTGGAAGGCGCACTGCTGGACTCAAAAAAAGTTTTTTCGCTGGAATCGTTCGTACCTTTTTTATTAGGACTGGAAAAAAAACACGATTGGGAAACAATAAACGAACTGGAAGATTATTTAAATGTAAATAATTATACGATAAGCAACAAATCCCACACATCCGCGTGTTCGGAGCATTAATAAATCGACGCGGGTCATTCCGGGCAATGACGGGGCATTGAAAGGTTCTGGCATATCGGCCGGAGTGGTTTATGTAACAGACTCTATAAGGTAAAATAATTGTTTTCGATAAAGATGTCTATGATTGGGAGAAAATCCTGCTATGCAAAAGCTATTATCTTTGTTTTTTATCTTATCGGTGATCTTTCTACCATCTGTTTTTACTTCCCCGGTCCGCGGGGAACGCCTTCCCCTGCCCGAGGGTTACACAATAGAAGGTCCCCGCAGCCTGAACAGAGCGCTTGCTCTTGTCGGGGACAGTGTTATAACACTCAGGGATTATCGATCACAGTTTAAAGATACGCAAATTACGCGGCCGCGTCTCGATCACTTGATTGATCAGGCTTTAATCGATTTTGCTGCTTCCGACATGGGTATCTCTATTACGGATGAAAATACCCGACAGATGGTCGACCAGCGGCTGGAGGCAATAATAAATTCAGGCGGCGAAGAGCAGTTCAGGAGTTACCTGGAGGCGGAAGGTCTGACCGAGAAGCAGTTCCGGGAACAAATGCAGGAACAATCAAAAAGTGAAATGCTGTTAAGCCAGGTTATCGCACGATCTTTTCCTGAATTCGCCGTACCGGATACTTTTACGGCCGGCGCCCGCCTCAAGGCGCGGCTTATGATAATTGATGACCGTCAGACAGCCAATGAAGTGTTTGAGAAACTTGGCAAAAAACCAACTGAAGAGGAATGGAACCGTTTATACGAGGAACATTCCCGACCCCAATGGTTTGTTGGTGAATACGGCAAACTGGATTGGTTTGGCTGGGGAAGTTTTCATGAAGATATTGAGTATCATCTTTTTAAATTGCCCCTCTATGCCCTGAGTGAGCCGTTTCATTATCGCGGTGACTACCTGTTGGTTTGGAAGACTGGAATCAGATATCCTTCCCCCGGCACCGCCCCCGAAATGGAGGAACTTCAATATTTTGAGCAGCTAAGACAGAAATTTTACCACGAACGATTACTTGAGCTACTGCGGGATCATTATGCCGTGGAGATTCCCGATTCGGTGCTAAGACAGATAGGCGGCGAAGACAATTCATAACATAATCGTTTCCACCGGGGACCCGGCCGGCTGTAGTCCCGAGCTAATTCCGGCGCTTATTAAGACCCGGCAAACCGAAAGATTGATTTTTTCCGGCCCCCCCGCAGTTCGTGAAAAAATAAACCCGGGGCTTCCGAATTTCAAAGGTAAAGACTCGGCCGAAGTTTGCTGGCAGGATGCGGGGGAAATTAAATTTTCACAGGTATCCAGTGGTAATATCAATCCGGCCAGTGGCCGGGCGGCAATGGCAAGTTTACGGGCGGCCTTAAAAATAACCGACGAACTTAAATCGTGCTCGCTACTTACCCTGCCGCTTTCCAAGGCGGCGGTGCAGGCCGGAGGGCAGGCAAATTTTCTGGGCCATACGGAATACCTGGAAGAACACTGGTCGACTATCGGAGTTATGAGTTTCTTTGCTGAAAAATTTAATGTTGCCCTTTTAACCCGGCACTGCCCGCTGGTCGAAGTTTCAAAATTACTTACCCGTCAAAAAATAACCCGCACTGTGAAAATTTGTTGGCGGTTTTTTAAGAAAAAATTCACGCCTCGTTTTGCCCTGCTCGGTTTAAATCCCCATTCGGGCGAGCAGGGTTTGATCGGTCGGGAAGAGGAAGAAATATTGAAACCGGCTGTCAGGGAGCTGTGCGCTGAAGATATTAAGATCAGCGGTCCCTACCCCGCGGACAGCTTTTTACCTATCAACAGCGGCGAGGTGGACATGATTTTTGCCTGCTATCACGATCAGGGACTTGTCCCCTTCAAACAGCTACATTTTTTCACAGGGATCCAGGCCACCCTCGGGCTGCCAATTTTGCGTGTAAGCCCTGACCACGGAACAGCAGCCGCCCTTGCCGGCAAGGGACGTGTTGATCCGCGCAGTACAATTAACTGTTTAAAATGGCTGCGCAGCTGGAATACAGCTCCGAAATGACTCCTGAGTTAAGCCAGGTTCTTCTGCGGGATAGAGACTGGATTGAGCGCTGTCTGATGACTGTAGCGGCTGCTCCTTTTGGGATCGAGTGGGCCAGCGGGCGCGGAGCTCTGACGGTTTCGCTGCTTGAACGCTGGAATTACCTGCTGGGGATGGAACTTGATTTTTCTTTCTGCCGTCATTTAAAACAAATTATTCCGGCCCATAAAGGAGCGGTTATCTGTGCGGATATAAACAGCTATCCCCTGCTGAAACTGGACCGGCCATATCCGCTTGTGGGTAATCTGCCCTATCATCTTACCGGACCGCTGCTTATTAAAATTCTTGCGGCGGGGAATAGAATATCTCGTTTCCAGGGGTTGGTGCAAAAAGAGGTTGCCGCTCGTTTGCAGGCGAAACCCGGCGATTCGAAGTTCGGCTCCCTGTCTTTGCTTTTTAATGTATGCGGTGAGATAAAGGTTCATTTTGTTGTTCCAGCCACCGCATTTTCTCCGGTGCCGGGAGTGGATTCGGCATGGATCGATTTTATTCCTCGCTCAAACAGGTATAATTTTGATAAACTTAAAAAGTTTGCCCGCCAGGTTTTCCGCTGGCCGCGCAAGACACTGCTGAATAATCTCGCAGCATCTGTTTCCAATAAGGAAACATGGCGTCGGCATTTTGAAGAGCAACAGTTAAAGGAAACGGTGCGGGCCCACCAATTACCTGTATCAAAACTTATGGAGGTTTTTTCTGAATGGGAAAAATTGTTATAGCTCCGGATAAATATAAGGGCTGTCTCAGCTCGCCCGCTGTTTGCGCAGCTATTAGAGAAGGGTTACAAAAAAGTTTAACCGATGACTGGCGGATAAAAATCTGCCCGCAAGCCGATGGCGGCGAGGGAACGGTTGAAGCGATAGTGGCCGCCATGGACGGCGAGCTAAAAAAAAGTAAGGTCAAGGGGCCGCGCGGAAAAAAGATAGAAGCGGGCTGGGGTTGGATACCGGCCGCCAATAACCCGGGGGCCAACCACCCGGCTGCAGTCATCGAAATGGCCGCAGCATCGGGGCTTGCTTTACTTAAACCAGAGCAACAAAACCCTTTGCTGACCACCTCATACGGTACAGGCCAGCTTATTCGCGAGGCTGCTCAGGCCGGAGCGGGGGAAATTTTGTTGGGAATTGGTGGCTCTGCGACGGTAGACGGCGGTCTGGGAATCGCCCTGGCCCTTGGTTTTGAGGTCTTCGACCGCCTGGGCGATCCTGTTGGCGAGGGAGGAGCAGCACTTGCTAATGTAAGTGAAATAAGGGCGGAAAATATACCTGATTGTGTAAAAAAATTAGATATAAAAGTTGCCTGTGATGTGACGAACCCTCTGCTGGGCAGCGAAGGAGCGGCCCGGGTTTATGGGCCCCAGAAGGGGGCTGACCGGGATATGGTGGAAACCCTGGAGAAAGCGATGGAAAACTGGGCTGATGTCATCGAGTCTTACAGCGGAAGTCGACTTCGAAACACCCCGGGAACCGGCGCAGCCGGTGGAATTGGTTTTTGTCTGATGGGGCTGCTGGATGCCGAGCTAACTTCCGGGGCAAAGCTGGTGGTTGAATTAACAAAACTAAGTCATCATCTGAAAAATGCCGATGTTCTTATTACAGGCGAGGGTGCGCTTGATGATCAAACAGCTTACGGTAAAACACCGGCGGTGGTGGCCGATCTGGGTAAAAAACAGCAGGTGGAGTTGATTATTGGAATCGCCGGGGCTCTGCTTGATGGTTATCGTGAGCTTTATGACAGATTTGATATTTTACTGGCGCTGCCGCGGCGACCGTTAACTCTGGAAGAGAGCATCGAACAGGCCCACCAGCTGCTGGAGGACTGGGGCGCGGATATTGGTCGCCTGTTAAAAAAGTTTTGCGGTTGAAAGGATGAATGGAGATGACAGAAAATAAAAACAAGGAGTCGGGCTGGTTTTTACTTGTTTTTGCCCTGACAATTGTTTCGGCAGCCGCGATAGCATTGCTGGCTCACGGCAGCGACGGACAGCTTCAAGAACTGCGTGAGCGGCGCAAACATTTAAAGGTACGTAATGAACAGCTCAGGGAAAAAAGAGATGAACTACAGATTACCCGTCAGCGCTTACACCAGGACCCGCAGCTAATCAAAAAGTTGGCCCGAGAAAAACTTGGTCTTGTCAAACCAGGGGAAAAAGTTATATGGTTTAAAGAACCGCAGGATTACCTTAAAAGGTTTGAAGCAAAAGATTCTGAAGAACCGCAAACAGTTTTTGAGGAGTCCGGGGATTAAATATCCCTTCATTTTTGTTTAAAGGTATGATGGAATAGTTAGCTTAAAAAAAGATAGCAAGGCAGGGAGGTTTCTTGGATATGATACCGGTAAGAGTACATGGTGTGGGAATGAGTCCCTATAACCAGGGGTTTGTCGCCCTGCTGATGGACGATACCTATAATAAGTGGCTGCCAATATACATCGGTTCATTTGAAGCACAGGCAATTGCAATGGAACTTGATGATGTCGACCCGCCGCGGCCAATGACGCATGATTTAATTGCCGAAGTTCTGGAAAATCTCAGGGCGGAAATAAAAAGAATAGTGATTACCGATCTTAAAGAAGGCACTTTTTACGCTGAAATAGTTATTCAGCAGCCGGGGACAGAAAAAGAAATAAGTATTGATGCCCGGCCGAGTGATTCTATAGCGATTGCTCTGCGCGTAGGAGCTAAAATATATGTAGAGGACGAAGTGATGGACGAGGCTTCAATTCCGGCTCAACTGGAGGAACCCGACGAAGAGAATGAAGAAAGCAAGCGTTTAAAAATTCTGCACCACCGTTTAAAAAGAGCAGTCGAAGAGGAAGAGTTTGAAGAGGCTGCTGAACTACGGGATGAAATCCGGGAGCTGCAAAAAGAGGTCAGTGGCCCCCGTGAGTTTGAAGCCGACTGAATAAATGCGGAGGGCTGTCCGAACGGCAAGGGGCCGGACTTGAAATCCGGTGAAGCGGCTCGCGCCGTGTCCGGGTTCGAATCCCGGGCCCTCCGCCATTTTTAAAGTTATCATTTTTCTTAACCCATCTGTTTTTGCATCGGTGACCCTTCCAACTATCTGGCACTTAGCTTATAATTAAATCCAGAGTCCACTCTACAAACTTATTTGTTATCGTAACTGACGTATATATGGGTGCGCAGGAACAGTGAGATTCGGATATCCAGATTTTTATTGGTTTACAAATAAGCGAAAGGGCAAACAATTAAGAAAGAAGAACCCGTCTGGATTGCAAAATCGTGGTCGTGCAATGACAAAAAAGAGGTAGAACGGACTCAAATTATTTTTCAGAGAGTCTGGAGGGACAGGTTTGAAAATTGTAATTGTTGGAGCCGGCCAGGTTGGCAGTTCGGTGGCCGAACAAATGATTGAGACCAACGAAGTTATCGTGGTTGACAATGATTTTAAGTCCCTGGACAATATTCCCTATAATCTTGAAGTAGTTCACGGTGATGGGACCAGTATGGAAATTTTGAAGGAGGCGGGTGTGGGCGAAGCTGATGTCCTGGTTGCAGGAACAAATGCCGATCGCACGAATATTCTTATCTGCAGTACCGGAAAAATAATAGCGGGTAATATCTATACTATAGCCCGGGTGAAAAGTTCCAGCTATCTCCAAACCTGGAAATACGGGCGTAATGCTTTCGGAGTCGATTTTATGCTGGCCCGCTCTTATCTTGCCGGGCGATCGATAGCCAAATTGATCGGTTACCGTTCAGCCCGCGAAACTGCACGGGATATTGCTTATTTTGCTGATCGCAGTATCCAGATGGCTGAATTTGATGTCCCTGAAAACTCTCCGCTCGCTCATAACACTGTGCGCCGCGCGGACCGTTTCGAAGGATTGACTTTTGGTGCGATATTTCGCGACGAAGAGATGATAATCCCCCACGGCAGCGAAGAGATAAAACCGGGGGACCGGCTGGTGGCTATCGGAGAGCCGGATGCCGTGCGTGCTTTCGGGATGGAGATAAACCCCGAGGAAAGCCGGCAAAAAATCAAAAGTGTTGTAATTTTTGGCGGCGGGGAGGTAGGCTATCAAACCGCGCGATTGCTTTCAGAAAAAAATATAGACCTGCGGATAGTGGAAGCTGACGGGGAGCGAGCCCGTTATCTGGCCGAACAGTTTCCCGACGCCCTTGTCCTGCATGGTAATGGACTCGATTATGACTTCTGGGAGGAAGAACAGCTTCAGCAGGCCGATATGCACATAGTTGCTCTTCACCCCGACGGCAAAAGTTTGCTTGTCGCTCTGCAGAGCAAGAGATCCGAAGCCGGCCAGGTAATTTCAGTTGTTCAGGAGCAGGCCAATGTTTCTCTTTTTGAGGAGGCGGGAATTGATCTTGTTGTTCATCCCCGGGAGGTGATCGTGGAGGATATTATCCGCAGTATAAAAAGAAGTTACGCAGAAAATATTGCCAGTATTGTCCATCATCGCGGCGAGGTTTTTGAGTTAAAAATAAAGGAGTCCAGCCCGATCAGGGGAAAAAAGATAAAGGACATAGTTAGCAGTTTCCCCGAACCCCTGGTGGTGGGGGCCATACGCAGGGAGGAGAAGGTAATAGTTCCACGCGGGGATACAGAAATAAAAACCGGGGACCGGGTGGTTATGCTGGCTGAGACTGACGCAGCAGAGGATATTGCCCGTGAGATATGATTTTATAGTGGCCGGGAAGAGTTTTTACAGATGAAAATTTCTGTTCGCTGGAAAAGCAGTTTCAGCCTCGTCGGCACGGTTTTAAAATGGCTCAGCGTGCCGTTGCTGCTCCCTCTTTTCTTTGCCCTGTATGAACGCCGGGATATAGCAGCTTTTGTCCTGACCATTTTGATAACATTGATTACGGGATATCTGCTGGAAAAGCTCGATAAAAACCCGGTTTTAAAGATCAAGGAAAGTTTTTTAATGGTTGCTATGACCTGGCTTTTCATAGCCATGATCGGTGCCCTGCCCTATATACTGGCCGGCAGGGGCAGCCTGGCAGTAGCGGTCAACGCTTTTTTCGAGAGCATGAGCGGATTTACGACAACCGGCTCTACCGTCCTGGCCGACATATCTTTTGAGGGCAACTCGCTGGCCATACTTATCTGGCGGCAGCTCAGCCAGTGGCTGGGGGGGATGGGAATTGTTGTTCTCGCGGTTGCTATTCTGCCGAAATTAGCGGTTGGTGGTGCCCAGCTCATGGAAGCTGAAACCCCGGGGCCCGGGGTTGAAAGGCTGGCCCCCCGAATAATGGAAACAGCCCGTCGCCTGTGGATTCTCTACGTGGGATTAACTCTGCTGCAGATAGTTTTTTTATACTCCAGTCATCTGCTCGGGATGGCTCCCCAAATGACCCTCTTTCAAGCGGTGGCTCACGCTTTTTCCACATTACCCACCGGTGGATTTTCCACCGAAGCCCGGAGTATTGCCGCTTTTTCTCCCGCTGTGCAGTGGATTGTGATTGTTTTCATGTTTCTGGCCGGAACTAACTTTGCCCTGATGTGGCGGACGCTTACCTCGGGGTGGCGGTTAGTTGCCAATGACGAGGAGTTTACGGCTTACCGGAGGATAATAGCACTTTTAATTTCTTTGCTGGTTTTGATCCTGATGCTGCAGTCGGCCTATGTTGATTTTTTTGAAGCTTTGCGCCACGCCAGTTTTCAGTTGATATCAATTGTTACTACCACCGGATATGCAAGTGCAGATTTTAATCTGTGGGGCGGAATGGCGACCACACTTCTTTTTCTGGCCATGTTTGTCGGTGGTTCGGCTGGTTCTACCGGCGGTGGGATAAAAATTATTCGCTGGGCGGCTGCTGCAAAAGCGTCCCGGCGGGAACTGTTTACCTCCCTGCATCCAAAAGCAATCCTGCCGCTTAGATTTAACGGACAAATATTGAAAGAAAAGATTATTCGTCAGATACTTGTCTTCATAATTATTTACTTTGCAATATTTCTGCTGGGGACAGCGTTAATCGGAGTAATAGAGCTTTATTATGAGCTGGATGCAACCCCCCTGGAATTGATGAGTGCGGTTGCCGCCTGTATCGGAAACATCGGACCCGGGTTTGGTATAGTGGGCCCGATGAATAATTTTCTCTGTTTTTCGGCTCCTTCAAGGATAATCCTGGCCCTCCTGATGTGGATTGGTCGCCTGGAGCTGTTTACAGTCCTTGTTTTGCTTCTCCCATCCTACTGGAAAAGATAAACGACCGTTCATGGATCGAAGTTACAAAGTGCATCATTTCAAAACTTGATCTTGCACTTCCACAAGGTTTTCATTTAATGCCGGTATCCAGTATTTTGTGTATTAATAACCCGAGCTTAACCTAAAAACTTTTCCCCCGGGCCTCGTCCGCACAGCAGAGTATTCCAGAGAAAGTTTTGATTTAACACGCCGATAAGAACACCGCTCAATCTTTGAATTTGATGAATGTATTTACTATACTTATAGAAGCTGGCAGATAATAAAGTTTGTTAGTTGAAAATGGAGTTAACTTACGAGGATAAAAATTATGCGTATCGGGCTTCTTTCTGATTCACACGGTAACCTGGGTGCAATGGCCCGGGCCGCTGAAATGTTTACCGGCAGGGTGGATGCTGTTATCCACTGCGGCGATGTTACCTCCCCACAACATCTTGAGCCTCTGCTAC
>JBKGYI010000019.1:0-10348 GCA_046546195.1 bacterium
ACCTTCTGCTGGCTCCTGCGATATTTCTGTTTCACGTGAAACATTTTTTATATCACTGCCAGAAAATATTAGCTATAATCTTAGCGAGGTGTTTATTATGACTCTTGTTAGTGCTGTCACAATGCAAAAAGGCGGGGTCGGAAAAACGACGACCGCTATTAATCTGGCAGCGGGGCTGGCTCTCGGCGATTATGAAACGCTGCTTATTGATCTCGATCCCCAGGCTAACGCTACCGGCGGGCTGGGCTGTGACAACTACCGGGGCCCCGGTATCTACGAGCTGCTTTTTGGGACAGCAGATTTTGCAGACGCCTGCAAGCCGACCTCTATCGACGGATTATCGCTTTTACCGGCTGATATTGAACTTAATGGTGCGCGCGCCGAAATGCCCCGGCAAAATTCTAATTTCAGAGAATTAAGTAATCAGCTTGCAGAAATAAAAAATCAGTTTGAGCGCATAATAATTGATTGTCCGCCCAGTCTGGGCCCTTTAACGCTAAACGCCCTGCTATTTGCTGACAGCGTAATTATTCCCCTGCAAAGCGAATACTATGCCCTGCAGGGATTAAGTCAGCTCTGGGAAACTGTGCAGCGCATTAAAGACAATCTTAATGAAAAACTTTATGTCAGCGGTATTTTACTGACCATGCATGATGAGCGAACCAATCTTGCAAATGATGTTAAATCTGAAGTTGAAAAATATTTTGAGGAACTTGTCTTAAAAACGACTATCCCACGTAACGTCAGAATAAGTGAGGCTCCTGGCTTTGGGAAGCCTGTTATCACCCACGCTCCCTGCTGCCGGGGCAGCATCGCATACCTACGTGCGTGCGAGGAGGTTATTTGCCGTGAACAGCACAGGACTGGGTAGAGGGCTTGACTCCCTTCTCCCCCCCAAAAAAAACAAACAGGCGGAGCTCAAGCGAATAGCAGTTGATGAAATCGAACCCAACCCCAATCAACCGCGAAAAAACTTTGATCCGGAAAAACTTGCGGAATTAACCCGTTCAATAAAAAAACAGGGGGTTATAGAACCGGTTGTTGTTCGGCCGCGCCAGGGAGAAAAATATCCACTGGTTGCCGGTGAGAGACGCTGGCGCGCCGCCTGTCAGGCCGGTCTGGACAATATACCGGCCATCATACGCGATCTCGACGATGATCAGGCTTTGACTGTAGCCTTGATCGAAAACATTCAGCGTGAGAATTTAAATCCGATCGAAGAAGCGCGCGCTTACCGCCGTTTGCAAAAAAAACAAAACTGGATCAGGCAGCAGCTGGCTGAAGCTGTTGCCAAGAGCCGCAGCGCAATTGCAAACCGGATCCGGCTGCTGGATCTACCGATGTCCGTAAAAAAAATGATCGGTCAGCAAAAGTTAAGCGCCGGTCATGCCCGGGCCCTGCTGCCACTGGATGATGCAGATAAAATCACCAGGCTCGCTGAAAAAATAGTTAAAAACGACTACAGTGTCCGCCAGACCGAAAAAGCAGTGAAAAAATTAATGGCCGCCGATGAGCAGCAGGAAACAGGCGGCGAGAAAAAACAGCCGCCAACTCATTACCAGCATTTAGAAGCAGAACTCGAGGAAGCGATAGGCGCCCCGGTGGAAATAGAATCCAAAAACCGCCGTCAAGGTCATATTAGAATATTTTTTAACAACCCCGATGAGTTTGAAATGTTACGTAACCGCTTAAAAAATATTATAACCCCTGAAGACAGGTAAGCTTTTAAACAGGCTTTTCATAGCCGGGCGTGATATATTCTTTAATTTATTATTTATTTGACAGCGGGGCTCAATAGTGTTAAATTATTTATAACAGAGTTAACAATAATCTGCCGAACTGAACAATACAACCTTTGCTGTGGTGGGCATAAGCTGTTGTAATTATTGCGACCAGGATATATTATATAGTTTTGATGCAGCTATAGACAGAAAGGGGTCACTTATGCCTTTGCCCAGTTGGAAAGATGTATTTACGGTAATTTTTATCCCCCATAGCCAATCCCGTTCCCATTCGGTGTCTGTGCGCTGGTCGACATTGTTAGCTTTGATCTGCGTGATTACCCTGACCTCCTTTTTGGCCCTGATACTTGCTTTTGTCGGAATTATGTCCAATCCCTACCGGGTCCGGCATCAGGTAAGCAGCTATCGCCAAAAAATAGACCGGCTGGAACAGGAAAACAGACAGTTAAACCAATGGCAGCAGGCGGTAAAAGGGCTTGAGAAAGAACTGACAAAAACAAAAGAACAACACGTTGCACTGCTTAAGCTGACCGGTTTTACCAGTTTAACAGCAGCTGAAAATCAATCCGATAGCACTATTTCTCAAATAGTATCGGCTAAAAAACTTGATGAGATCAAAAATATTCTCAAGGACTCGGGAACAAGAAATAAACAACTCGAAGAAATTCAGGAATTTGTCCAGGAACGCAACCAGGTGCTTGACCATACTCCGATGCTCTGGCCAGCAGAGGGCTGGGTCTCCTCCCCATACGGTTACCGCCAGCACCCGATGGGTGGACGGGGACGATCACACCACGACGGTGTTGACCTTGCCGCCTGGCACGGCTCACCGGTTCGAGCCACGGCCGCCGGAGAGATTTCTTTTACCGGCTGGAACGGCGGCTATGGTAAAACAGTTAATGTCAAGCACAAGTTTGGTTACGAAACTTTATACGGTCACCTGAGTGAAATCACCGTCAAACGCGGCCAGCAGGTCAAAAAAGGTGACGTTATCGGGAAAATTGGTTCTACTGGCCGGTCCACCGGCAGTCACCTGCATTACGAAGTCAGAGTTAACGATAAGCCTTTAGATCCCGAACCCTATATGATAGAAAATTATGATGTTTTAGCCCAATTCAAACAGTCGGAGGATTAAGATGCTTGGAATAAAATTTAACGAGGAACAACCGGTGGATACAATAATAAGCGCTGGAACTAAATTAAACGGCGTCCTGGACACCGATGAATCGATCAGGATTGACGGCAGTTACGACGGTACAATAAACTGTCGAGAAACATTAATCATCGGCCCCTCCGCTGATATCGAAGCCGATATTATAACCGATGTGGCTATTATTGGCGGAAAAGTCAGCGGAAACATTACAGCTCACAGTAAAATAGAGATCCGCAACTCCGGAGAAATATTTGGCGACCTCACTGCTCCCGTACTGCAGATCGAACGCGGGGTTATCCTTGAGGGTAGCTGCACAATAAATACGGGCAGTAATAGCAGCGAGGAAAAAGTTACCTCCATAAAAGATAAACTGGGGTAATTTTTTCTCTACTCCCACCTTTTTGAGTAGACCCACACACTTTTTATGTGTTATCCTTTTCGTGTTAATAGATCAGTCTGTTGAACGTATACATTGTAAACGGGGCGATTATTTTGAGTCTGTTTATAACTTTCGAAGGACCGGAAGGTTCGGGGAAAACAACCCAGGCAAAACTGCTTACCG
Organism: bacterium; assembly: GCA_046546195.1. Lineage (GTDB taxonomy): Bacteria > T1Sed10-126 > T1Sed10-126 > T1Sed10-126 > T1Sed10-126 > CAYTSZ01. The sequence continues at coordinate 3,458 of JBKGYI010000019.1, forward strand.
ACTATTTAACCGGCGAAGGATACACCGTAAATCAAACCAGGGAGCCGGGGGGAACTTCGATAGGTGAATTAATCCGCGACATACTGCTTGACCCCGGTCATAAAAATATGAACCCGCGGACCGAACTTTTTCTCTACCTGGCCACAAGAGCACAGCACATAGCCGAAAGAATCCGGCCCGCTCTCAAACGCGGTGAAATAGTTATTTGCGACCGTTTTTCCGACGCCTCGGTTGTTTACCAGGGTATGGCCCGCAAACTGGGAGTCGAGCAAATAAAAGAACTTAACGAATACGCAACCGAAAACCTGCTGCCCGATATCACTTTCATTATGGATGTACCGGTCAAAGAAGGTTTAAGCGAAGCTCGCAACAGCTCCAGCCCAAAATGGAACACCACCTCGGGTGATCGAATCGAACAGGAAGGGGACGACTTTCATCGAATAATAAGAAGCGGTTATCGTAAGTTAGCTCAGGAAGAGCCAGAACGCTGTAAACTGCTTTCGCGCCGTGACACAATTGAAGAAACACAGCAGATTATCCAGCAAACCGTCCGGGAGTGGCTCAGGCACCGTGAAGGTTGATCGCACTTCCGATCGTGAACTAAAAAACCAGCTAAAACGCTGGAAAAAAAGCGCTCTGAAATCGGCTGATAACAGCCAGATAAAAACCGAACCGGAGGATACTTTTGGCGCGGCAGTAAGCCAAAAAGAATTCGATCTGCTGGATATGGAAGTTCGCGACCTGGTAACTGAAATCGATAAAAGAGGCCAGGCTCTGGTCGATAATCCCACAATCACCCACGCTCGCCATTACAAACGGGCAATCGCCTCTTTCTTAAAAAAAACTCTTTTACTGTCTAAAAAAGTTAAAAAAATTCAGGGGCACAGAAATCTCAACTTAACCCGGGCTCTGTCGTCCGCAATCGGTGATAACGAAAACAACCCCTATGAAAAAACCTACCTGATCGTAAATACAATAGATGAAAAAACAGAAAAATTAACAGAAGCAATATTAAATAAAGAAACCGAGCGGATCGATCTCGCTGAAAATGTCAATGAGATCAAAGGTTTGATTGTCGATCTTTTAAGCAGGGTTAAAGATTAAATTGCAATTACCAAAAACACTGGAGCAGTGTATAACCAGCGGCAGAGTTGCCAATTCCTACCTGTTTTACGGGCGAGAGGTCGATCATTATAAAAAACCGGTTTCTGATTTTTTCTCCCGGCTCCTCTGTAAAGATGGGGGCTGCGGTAAGTGCCTGGAATGCCGGCAGATCAAGAACGCCAATCATCCCGATCTGATTACACTGCCGGGAACCTCAAAACCTATCGGGGTTCAGGTTGTTCGGGAAGAAATAATCGAACCGGCCTCACTGACACCGGTCCGCAGCGATAGAAGGTTATTCTGGCTTAATGATATCGCCCGCTTCACACCACAGGCCGCCAACACCCTGCTGAAAGTTTTAGAGGAACCACCCGGTGATAAAACTGTTTTTGTCCTCACCGCTCGCTCACGCTGGGATTGTCTGGACACTATTCGTTCCCGCTGTCAGTGGATACGATTTCCTGAAAAAAGTGGCAGCGAACAAACAGAACATGAAATCTGCCAGTCCTTCTGGCCGGAAACAAAGATTTCTGATGAACAGTTTGAAAACTGGCAAAAGCTACTGGCCGGAAAAATCCATGCCGGGGAATTAAAGTGGTCAAAAAATAGCGCCCGTGGTTTTTTGGGGTTCCTTCTGGAAAAAACACGTAGAAAATACTGTGCGCGGTTAAACCCTGAAACAGAGCAGACCGAAAACAGTGAAAAACTCTCCTACCGCCTGATAGACCAGCTGCTGGAAAAGATTAAAGAACTGCAACAGGGCGGAAAACCTGTTATGATTATAAATTCAATTTTAGAAGAACTTTATTATCCGGAGGAATCAGAACAATGGCCACACGTTATTTGACCACCCCCATATACTATGTGAACGCCGAACCACACATCGGTCATGCCTACACCAGTATCGCAACCGACACCCTGGCCCGCTATTATCGTCTGCAGGGTGATGAGGTTTTTTTCCTCACCGGCACCGATGAACACGGTGAAAAAATAGAACGAGCGGCCAGAGAAAAAAATATGACTCCACAGCAACATGTGAACGAAGTTGTAAAAACCTTTAAACAACTCTGCACTGATTTTGAACTCACGCACAACCGCTTTATCCGGACCACGGAAAGCGACCATACAGGGGCAGTTCAACACATTTTCCAGAAACTATACGATCAGGGAGATATTTATCTTGATACGTTTGAAGGACCGTATTGTGTCTCCTGCGAAGCTTACTGGACCAAAAACCAGATCGGTGAAGAGAAAACCTGTCCCGACTGTGGAAAAGAAATCGAGTACCTGAGTGAGGAAAGTTATTTTTTCAAACTTACTAAATACATCCCCCGCCTGCAGCAACATCTCAGAGACAACCCCGAATTCATTCGTCCGCAAGGGCGTCTGAACGAAGTAAAAGAGTTAGCCGCTTCTGAAGAACTTCAGGATCTGAGCGTCAGCCGAACACGTTTCGACTGGGGTGTACCGGTTCCTTTTGACGATAAACATGTTATCTATGTCTGGTTTGACGCGCTGATTAATTACCTCAGCGGTATAGGCTATCCGGATGAAAAATATAAAAAATGGTGGCCGGCGGATGTTCATATCATCGGAAAAGATATCCTGCGCTTCCACGCAATTTTCTGGCCCTGCATGTTAATGGCCCTTGATGTAGAACTTCCTGAAAAAATCCAGGCCCACGGCTGGTGGACACTGGAAGGTTCAAAAATATCAAAGTCGGAAGGAAATGTGGTTAAACCCCGGGAACTGACCGAAATTTACGGCCGGGATGCATTGAGATATTTTTTGCTCAGGAGAATTCCTTTCGGGGAGGACGGGGTTCTTTCCGACGAAGCAATAGTTGAACTTATAAACAGTGATCTGGCCAATGATCTCGGGAATCTGGTAAATCGTATACTAACTATGGTAGAAAAATATCGCGAAAATACTGTTCCCCGGAGACCTGAAAATGATTTCTCAATAAACTCCCTCAAGCAGCCGGCCCGGCTGGCCCGGGAAAAATTCTGCCGGGAAATGGAAAACATTGCCTTTGATCGCGCTTTAAAAGCTGTCTTTAAATTTGTCAGCCAGACCAATAAGTGGCTGCAGGATGCTAAACCCTGGGAATTAAACAGCCAACCCGATCAGCAGGATAAACTTGATTTTATTCTTTATGAACTCTGTGAAGCTCTGAATGAAATCGCTTATCTTATCCAACCGGTAATGCCCGATAGCGCCTCAGAAATATGGCAAAGGATTGGAAATATGCCTAAAACAACTCTTGCAGAAAGAAAATGGGGAGAACTTTCCGGAGGTGAACCGGTATCACGGGGCAAAGCAATGTTTCCACGCATAGAAAACTCCTGATTGACAGCCACGCCCATTTATCCCGCGAATACTTTGAATCCAACGAGTTAGATTCACTGCTTTCAGAGTTGAGCAGCCGGTTAAAAAAACTGCTGCTGGTCGGTATTAACAAAAAAAGCAGCCGGGAGGCAATTCAACTTGCTGAAAAAGCGGATAATTTCTACGCTGCTGCAGGAATTCATCCCCACGAAGCTGAAAAACTGACCTCTGAGCAGCTCAGCTGGCTGGAGAAAGTTCTGGCCAAAAAAAAGGTTATTGCCCTCGGGGAAATAGGTTTAGACTACTACTATGAAAACAGCGACCGGTCGCTGCAGCTAAAGATGCTCGAACAGTTGCTCGGATTAGCCCGCAACTTAAACTGCCCGGTTATCTTCCATATTCGTCCCCGGAAACAGGACCAAATGCCGATATTTGATGACCTGTTCACTATAATGGACCGCTGCGGGGGCAAGGAACTAAAAGGAGTATTCCATTGCTTCTGCGGCAATAAAAAAAGACTGCAACAATGCCTGGATTACGGTTTTTATATCTCCTTCGCCGGCAATATCACTTTCCGCAACGCCGAACAGTTGCGACGGGTCGCCCGCGAAGTTCCGCTGGACCGTTTGCTGCTTGAAACTGACACACCATACCTGAGTCCCTGTCCCCGGCGCGGTAAAAAAAACTCACCGCTCAATATACAATTTATTTATAACAAAATGGCTGAAATCAAGAATGTCAGTCTGGAAGAACTGGACGACCGGATAACAGAAAACTGGCAAAAAATATTTGAAAACAGTTAAAATAATCACAAGGAAAAATAGTTTGACCCCGGAAAAAACTGACACGGCTGACAATAATATTCGGTTTCAAGCAAAATTTTAAACCCGACTGCGAATTCTTTATTGTTAATATTAATTATTTTTTCGTTAATTAATTTTCACAGCAATATATCTCCTAATAAACAATTTTAAAATACGGACGGCCAGTTATAACTAACTGTTAATCAAAATCTTAGACCAATAAAAAAAGTTTAGTTTAGAAGCTATAAAAATTTCACCGGTTAAAATTATGAGTCAAAGAGATTGATCATGAAAAAAGATACCCCCCTGAAAAATAAATTATATTCCGGAGTTAGAAATTCAGAAAAAAATTCCCAGCTTACGGGGATTTTTAGGACACAAAAATAATTGTTGACCGCCCGGCTGGGGTTGGCTATATTTTTAACGGTGACCGGAAGAAAGACAACCGGACGCAAAAACAAACAAATGTTATCAATTTGTGGATAACTAAGACATACTATTAGTCCTTCCAGGCCGTGTAATCAGAATAAACATAATTTTTTTTATCAGTGGGTATAAATTCCCCATTTGATATGAAAATTACCAAAAAAACCCGTAAACAAGGTTTTTTTAGGGCAATGTGACAAACAGGCTTGTTTCCAATTTAACAGATTGATATCTGTTTTTTGTTAATAACCTGTGGATAGATGTTAATAAATGTGGGTTTGGGTGTTAATAACTTGTTAGTTACCATTATCGGAGGGATAGAAAGTGGTTTTCACGCAAAAAGAAAAGTTAAATACACAGTCTGTAAATCAGACCACTAACCGCTGGCGGAATTTTCAGGAAAATTTTAAAGCCATGATCGGTGAAAGACAGTTTGAAGTTTTCGGTTCTCTATTGGAACTTGTTGACGACAGTGATGATCCCGTCGTAGCAGTAGTTCCCCGAGAGTTCCAGCGCGACTGGCTCGAAGAAAAACACGGTCAGGCCCTCAAAGAATCTTTCCAGCAGCTTTATCCCGATAAAAAGGCCCTCAAAATAAACGTTGCAAACAGTGAAAATTGGGAAGATAATAATTCCGCAAATGATATCAACGATAAACAAAATGTTAAGCGTGCTTTCCCTTTTGCCAGAAACACTCAACTAAATCCGGCCTATACTTTTGACAATTTTATTGTTGGTTCAACAAATGAATACGCATACTCGGCGGCATGGGCTGTAGCCGAAGATCCCGCGACATACAATCCGCTTTTTATTTACGGCGGTGTCGGTCTTGGAAAAACCCATCTTTTACAGGCGGTCGGTCACCGGGTTAAAGAACTCTGGTCCCAGGCCAATATAAAATACGTTTCCGCCGAAAAGTTTACCAATGAGATTATTCAGGCGATCCGCGAGGGAAATAAAAAAGAGTTTAAGTACCGCTATCGAACCACCGACATGTTTCTTGTCGATGACATCCAGTTTCTGGCAAAAACAGATACAGCCCAGGAAGAATTCTTCCATACTTTCAACGAACTATATGAAAGCGGTAAGGGGATTGTTTTATGCAGTGACTGCCCCCCGCATGAAATCCCCCGTATAGAGGAACGATTGCGCAGCCGTTTTGAGATGGGTTTTACAGTTGATGTAAAACCCCCTGATTATGAGACCCGGGCGGCCATCCTGCAGAAAAAAGCGTCCCAGTCCGGTATTGTGGTTCCTGACGAGGTTATAAATATTATTGCCGGCAATGTAACCAGCAATATTAGAATCCTTGAGGGCTGTCTGAACCGGCTCGCCGGAATGGCCTCCTTTTCCAACAAAGAGATTACCGCCGAGATGGCCCAAAGAGAGCTGGCAAGTTACATGAAATCATGCCGGCAGCTTCAATCAGAAATTGTCAGCCTATCCGCGATTCAGGAAGCGGTCGCCGAACATTTTTCGATATCGGTGGCTGATTTAAAATCGAAGCGGCGCACAAAAGCTATCGCTTTCCCCCGCCAGATAGCAATGTACATGTCGCGCGATTTAACCGACAGTTCTTTTGCCGAAATCGGCGAAGCCTTCGGCGGCCGGGACCACTCCACAGTTATCCACGCCGAAAACAAGATAAAGGATGAGATGGAAGAAAACAACAGCCGGATCGCTCTCCACATGCGTCAGATAGAAGCCAGTCTTAACAGCTAATACAAAACCTTCCAATGCCCCGTCAGTCCGGCCCCGAGCCGGAATCCGGGATTTCTGATTTAAACCGAAAAATACAAAATATAAAACTGGATTGCCAGCTCAAAGCTGCTCTTACACATCCGTGGGACTTCGAGGAGCGGAGCTCCGGTGAGCGGAGGAGCTGAGGAGCGGAGCTTCGGTGCGCGGGGAGCTTGGAGTAAAAGCAAATTCAAAGTCGACTGTAACTTCAAATGCTGGAACCACGGATTAAGGCAACAGCATTTAATTATTGTTAAAATCAAAACCATTAAAACCGTTAGAGAACGCAAAGGCGCAAAGAAAGTCAAAGACATTATATTATTGTAAAAGTCAAAACCGTAAAACCTCTGGATTGCCCGGTCAAGCCGGGCAATGACGGAAGTTGGGAAGCTGGATTGCCGGGTCTCACTGCTCTTACACATCCTTGTGTGTCACTGCAAGACTTGATCTTGCAATCCAGTAGGTGTTGACTTTGTTGTTTCCTCCGCTC
>JBKGYI010000020.1:0-10298 GCA_046546195.1 bacterium
TGACCTTGAAGATATTCATATGAATATAGAGTCCGAGCTTATCAACCGTCTTGGCGACAGCGGTGCCCGCCTGCATTTTGGCCGCAGTCGCAATGACCAGGTGCTTGTTGATGTGAAACTGTATTTGCGTGATGTTCTGATAGAACTTCAGAACAAGCTGGCGGCTGTTATGAAACAGCTGGTGAACCGCGCAACCGAATCAACGCAGGTCTATCTGCCCGGATTTACTCACCTTCAGCCGGCTCAGCCGGTTAGTCTTGCTCATTATCTGCTTGCTTTTTTTCAAAAGTTTCGCCGTGATTTTAAACGGTTACGTGGTTGTTTTGAGGCGGTCGATGTACTTCCCCTGGGCAGCGGGGCGCTGGCCGGTTCCGGGGTGGAGATTGATCGCCAGGGGCTGGCCGAAGATCTTGGTTTCGGTCGGATCAGCGAGAACAGCCTGGATGCTGTTTCCGAACGCGATTTTATGCTGGATATATTAAACGCTCTCTCCCAGATGGGGATCCACGCCTCGCGTTTGTGTGAAGACTGGATAATCTGGGCGTCCCCCTCTTTCGGGTTCTGTGAATTTGATGAACAATTTACGACAGGAAGCAGTATTATGCCTCAGAAAAAAAATCCCGATATTGCCGAGCTAATTCGTGGCCGCACCTCACGCCCGATCTCCAGTCTTGTCGGTCTGCTCACTTTGCTTAAAGCCCAACCGCTTACCTATAACCGGGATCTCCAGGAGGATAAGGTACATCTTTTTTCTGGTATTGATTGTGTCTGCGAATGGCTTGGGCTTCTGGAGCGGATGATTGAAACGATGCGTTTTGATGAGGATAAAATGGCTGATGCTCTGACCCGTGGTTATCCGGAAGCGACCGATCTTGCTGATTATCTCGTCGAAAAAGGGGTTCCTTTTCGGAAAGCTCATAACGATCTGCGTGAAATAGTGCTTAATGCGATTAATAAAGAAAAACGTCTTGGCGAGCTCGGTTTGGATGATTTTCAGGCTGTTAATAAGCGGTTTGAACAGGATCTGTTTGAGCTGCTCGATCCGGAGTCCAGTCTGGCCCGGCGCAATTTACCCGGTGGAACAGGTCCGCAATCAGTTGATAAACAGCTTGAAGAAGCGCGCACCTGGCTGCTGGATCGTGATTACCTGTGAGATTAAGTGAAGACAAATTGCCTGCCGGATTTGAATTTATTGAAAACCGTCTTTTTTGCGAGGGCTGTTCGGTGGAGAAGCTTGCTGATAAATATGGTACTCCGCTTTATATCTACAGCCGTAATCATTTTCTGGAAAGATTAAAAGAATTTAAGCAGGCGCTCGCCGGCCGCGACCATATGATCTGTTTCGCAGTTAAAAGTAACAGTAATCTCGGAATCCTGAATTGTCTGGCCTCCCATGGATGTGGTTTTGACATTGTTTCCGGCGGTGAATTGCAGAGAGTTATTAAAGCCGGTGCAGATACTGATCGTGTCGTTTATGCAGGGGTGGGGAAAACGGCCGCAGAACAGAAAATGGCCCTGCAGGCGGGGATACATATGTTTAATGTTGAATCCTGGCCGGAAATTTTGCAATTAAATCAGCAGGCCGGGCAGCTGGATAAAATTGCTCCGATAGCGCTGCGGGTTAATCCCGATGTCGATGCTAAAACCCATGCCAAGATAACAACTGGAAAAAAAGAAAATAAATTTGGGATACCCGCAACCGAACTTGTAAAATATGCTGAAAAAATTCATTCCCTGGCCAATTTGCGCCTGAAAGGGCTGCATTTTCACATTGGCTCCCAGATAACCAGCATCGATCCTTTCGTCGAACTGGGTCAAAAAGTGCGCAGCAGTGTGACCGGTTTGCGCAAGCAGGGGTTTGAGATCGGTACTGTCAATCTTGGCGGCGGCCTGGGGATAGATTACACGGATGAAAAAACAATTTCTCCGGCCCGGTGGGCGGATGCGGTGTTCCCGGCCATCGATGACCTGGATTTAAAAATAATTATCGAACCGGGCCGTTACCTGGTTGGAAACAGTGGTATCCTGGTTACTTCGGTGCTTTATCTGAAAGAAGCAGTCACCAAAAAATTTGTAATTGTTGATGCCGGGATGAATACTTTGATACGACCGGCGATGTATGATGCTTATCATGAAATAGGTAATGCTGTTAAACAGGACCGCCAGCTAATTGAGGCGGATATAGTGGGCCCCGTCTGTGAGACCGGCGATAGTTTTGGTTCGGAGCGGGTTATTGAACGCCCGGAAGCAGGTGAATACCTGGCTATCTATAGCAGTGGAGCTTACGGGTTCCCGATGGCTTCCCATTATAACAGTATTCCCCGTCCCGCGGAGCTGCTCGTGGACAATGATTCTGTTTGCCTGATAAGAGAGCGGGAAACTTACGAAGATCTCTGGCGCGGCGAGAAAATTTACTCCGGGTAAATTCTTAAAATTTCGTAGAACAGGTCAGACATAAGTAGTAGTTCGAGTCACGAAGATTATTTAACATAAAAACAGGGAGTGGGAAAATATGTTTGAAGGATCCATGGTTGCATTAATCACACCGATGAAAAACGGGAAGGTGGATGAGCAGGGATTGCGCCGTCTTGTCAATTTCCAGGAGGATAATGGGATCGATGTATTGGTTCCCTGTGGAACAACCGGCGAATCGGCCACACTGACTCTTGAAGAACATGAAAAAGTTATTGAAATAGTTGTCGATGAAAGCAATAAAGCAAAGGTGATGGCCGGCAGTGGCTCCAACAGCACACATGAGACTCTGCGTCTGACCAAACATGCGGCACGGGTTGGCTGTGATGCTGCCCTGGTCATAACTCCTTACTACAATAAACCGCCTCAGCGGGGTATGTATGAGCATTTCAGGCGAGTGGCCGATGAATCCGATATCGATATTGTTCTCTACAATGTACCTTCGCGTACCGGTATTAATCTAAAAGCCGATACGGTTGCCCGGCTGGCCCGGATTTCCAATATAGTTGCCGTGAAAGAAGCTTCCGGGGACATGGGTCAGGTTTCGGAAATAATAACAAAAACCCCTGAAGATTTTTCAGTATTAAGTGGAGACGATGCCCTGACTTTGCCGCTGCTGGCCGTCGGTGGCCGGGGAGTGGTTTCGGTTGTCGCCAATATAGTTCCCGACCGGGTCAGCGGGCTTGTTAACGCCTGGAAATCAGGTGACCTTGAAAAAGCGCAGCAGATACATCAGGAGATTTTTCCGCTTATGCAGGCGATGTTCATGGAGACCAATCCCATTCCTGTCAAAGCTGCTGCAAACATGAAAGGTCTTTGTGAGAACGAATTGCGCTCCCCGATGGTTCCCCTGGACTCGCAGCTTAGTCAGCGTTTGAAAAAAATTATGCTGGCCTGTGGAGTGAGTATTGATGACTGAAAATAAAATAGCGGTGGTAATTGCCGGTTGTGGCGGCCGGATGGGCCGGACAATCCTGAAACTTATCAAAGAAAGTTCCGGTTTCGAGCTATCTGGCGCCCTGGAATCTCCCGGCTCTTCGCTGATTGGCCACCCGGTTTCTGAGCTCAGCGGCGAGCAAAGCGACAGCATGTTAATTCGGGCGGATATTGCCGAGGTTCTTAGCGGCGGTGAGGTGGTTATTGATTTCACCCGTCCCGAGGGAACCCGCAAAATAGCAAAAGCTGTTCGCGACGGTTCCGCTGCGCTTGTTACCGGAACCACCGGCCTGAGTGCCGATGATGAAGCTCTGCTAAAAGAGGTGGCAGCCCGAACCACCGTCGTTTATTCCGCCAATATGAGCGCCGGCATAAATCTGCTGGCCGGCCTTGTTGAACAGACGGCAAAATGTCTTGGCGATGATTTCGATGTTGAAATAGTTGAAATGCACCACCGTTTTAAGGAGGACGCACCCAGTGGCACGGCCCGTCTTCTTGCTGACCGGGTGGCTGCTGTTAAAGACAGAGCGCTTGACGAGATTAAAAAAACCGGTCGCGATGGTTTCGTGGGGGAGAGAGACAGTGATGAAATAGGGATGTTTGCCCTGCGCGGCGGTGATGTTGTCGGTGACCACACGGTAATATTTGCCGGTATTGGCGAGAGGATAGAACTGACCCACCGCGCTTCCAGCCGGGAAACCTTTGCTCACGGCGCTCTGCGTGCCGCACATTTCGCATCTGAAAGTGAACCGGGTTTCTACACCATGACAGATGTTCTGGGCTTACAATAATTTCGCACCAAAAAAATTCTTCTGGAATCTGCTAACAATACCAGGTAGTCCGTGAAAGACACAGGTATCTTAGGGGGGCGGAGAAGTGGTTCGAGCCCTCTAAATTGTTTTTAAGGCTGAGGGGCTTTGATAACCCGGTTGCGGCCCTCCTTTTTGGCTTTGTAAAGAGCCCTGTCGGCCCTGTCTAACAGTTCGTCCGGGCTGATTCTTGGTTTTGAAGGGTCTATTGAAGCAGCACCAATGCTTATCAGGGCCACGACTTCATCCCCGTTTTTTTCCGTGCTGTTTTCCCGGGCAGCTTCAAGCAGCCGCCGGGCGAGATTGGAGGCTTTTTCAGGACCGGTTTTTGGAAGTATGAATAAAAATTCATCGCCGCCGTATCGGCCCACCGTATCGGCCCGGCGGATATTTTTTTTGAATAACCGGGCAAGATTTTTAAGAACCTCATCTCCGAACAGATGTCCATGGGTGTCATTTATTTCTTTGAAGTTGTCAATGTCAACCATTAATACGGAAAGATTGTTATTGTAGCGGTAGGCCTCTTCAAGACTTTTGTTAAGCATTATCTGTAGAGCCCGGTGATTGGGAAGCTCAGTTTGACTGTCCCGGCTGGCCATCTTTTCCAGCCTGTTTTTCTGGTAGTTCAGTGAGCGTATTACTTCGCCGAGTCTGCTGGCGATCGCCAGCTGTTTGCCGAGGATATTGAAAAAACATTTTTGTTCGTGGGAAAAAACCAGTCTTTTTGAAAAAAAGAGAGCAAGGGTGCCCCAGCACCTGTTTTCCATTTCCAGCGGGATTCCGACAGCGGTCTTGAATCTAAAATCCCGGTAAGTTTTCTGCAATTCTCGTTTGAAGCGGTTATCCGCATCAATATCACGAAAAATAAGAACCTGTCTGTTCTCGTACACACGCCCTGAAATACTGTCTCCGATATTCAGGCGAGTTAGTTTTACCGGTTTTTTTTTCGGGTTTTTATCGAAGATCCGTCCGGATGCGGCTATTGTCCACATTTTTTCGCGCCGGGGATCTGCTATGGAAATCTGTCCGTAGTCGGCCTGGAAAGCCACAGCTATTTTTTTAATAATTTCATCAAAAGCCGTTACCACATCCCGGGATTTCAGAATTGATTCGCTGATCATGGTCAGTAGATCCAGGGAGGCCCGGTGGGTTAATTCGAATTTATTTTCATTCATGATAAGCGTTCAGCTAATTCCCGGTTTGCCCAGCCGTTTGTACATGTTGGTCTTGTAGGCCTCGACACCAGGCTGGTTGAAGGGGTTGACCCCCAGAGTCAAACCGCTGAGTGCACATGAAAACTGGAAAAAATAAAGAAGCCCGCCCAGGTAATACTCGTTAAGTTGATCAATTTTGAAAGAGATTGTGGGTACCCCGCCTGCAGTGTGCGCGCTGCGGGTTCCCAGCATTGCCTGGCGGTTTATCTCAGCGAGTTCTTTGCCGGCCAGGTAGTTCAATCCGTCGCTGGAATTTTTGTTCTCGGGAACTTCTATTGTCTCCGGTTCTTCGTCTAAAGTTATGAATGTTTCCAGCAGATCCCGGGGGCCTTCCTGTATATACTGGCCCAGGGAATGGAGATCGGTGCTGAAATCAACCGCTGCCGGGAAAAGTCCTTTCCCCTCTTTTCCTTCGCTTTCACCAAAAAGCTGCTGCCACCATCCGCCGAGTCGGGAAAGTCGCGGATAGAAAGAAGCAAGAAGTTCCACCCGCCCGCCCGAGCGGTAGAAGGCGTTACGCGCGGCGGCATAGTGAATAGCCTCCCCCGCCAGGCGGGGCTCGGCGGTTAAACGAGTGGCCATGGCCCGTGCGCCGTCCAGAAGCTGCTGGATGTCAATTCCGGCCACGGCTGCCGGCAGCAGCCCGACGGCTGTAAAGACTGAAAAACGCCCGCCGATATCATCGGGAATTTCCAGGTTGCGATACCCCTCTTCGCGGGCCGCCTCGATTAAAGCTCCCCGGTCTCGGGAGGTGGTGACCACAATTCGCTTTGCCAGCTCTTCTGCGCTGTATTTTCCAGTTAAAAATTTGTGCAGCAGCCGGAAGGCGATGGCGGTTTCCGTGGTGGTTCCTGATTTTGAGATTACATTGACATAGGTGGAACCGGAATTAATTTTGTCGAGCAGATATCTGTGGTATGATCCGGAGATGTTATGGCCGGCCCATAGAATTTCCGGGCTGTCTCCGAGGATTACTTCTTTTTCTTTTAGTGCTTCGATTACCGCTCGTGCTCCCAGGTAGGAGCCGCCGATGCCGGTTGACACGAAAAAATCCGCTTCCTCGCGGATCTCTGAAGCGATAGTATTTATTTTTCTAACAAGATTTTTATTGTCTGCCAGTGGCCAGTTGATCCAGCCCAGGTAATCACTGCCCGGGACCTCTCCGGCCAGCAGTTTTGGATACCATTTTTCAACTTCTTTATGGACATCTTCCAGGTTTTCGGGAAGATTTGGCCATTCGATTTCCATTTTCAGGCAGGTGGTACTGTCGCTCATAGTAGGTCACTCCTGTCGATTTTATATAAAAAAAAGTATACCATTTCAAATGCTAAAAAAAAAAGCCGCCGCCTCCGAGGGGGGGTCGGAAGGCAGCGGCGTTCAACTTATATCCGGAAGAAAAACTACTGTTGTAACTTTTCTTCCTGTTTTTCCTCTTCTTCACCGGGGATAAAATCTCCCAGTATTTTACTGCGCGAGGGATGGCGCAGTTTTTGCAGTGCTTTATTCTCGATTTGCCGGATCCGTTCGCGGGTTACTTTGAACATATTACCGACCTCTTCCAGGGTTCTTTCGTAACCGTCGTCAAGTCCGAAGCGAAGTCTGATAACCTGTTCTTCACGCCAGTCGATACTTTTCAAAACCTCTTCAAGCTGATCCTTTAAAAGCTCGTTTGTCGTATTTGACATCGGCGAATCCAGTTTTTTGTCCTCGACGAAATCGCCCAGACTGCTCTCGCCGTCATCGCCTATCGGAGTTTCCAGTGAAATCGGATCCTGGGAAATCTTGAGAATATTCTTAACACGTTCAACTTCCCAGTTTAGAGCTACGGCTATCTCTTCCGGCTGTGGATCACGGTTGTTTTCCTGGACGAGCTGGCGGGCTATGCGCAGGACTTTGTTAATCTGTTCAACCATGTGAACGGGAACCCGAATAGTCCGTGACTGGTCGGCAATCGCCCTGGTAATAGCCTGGCGAATCCACCAGGTTGCATAAGTGGAAAACTTAAATCCTTTGCGGTACTCAAATTTATCGACAGCTTTGGTCAGACCGATGTTTCCTTCCTGGATCAGGTCGAGGAAACTTAAACCCCGGTTCGTATAACGCTTGGCGATGCTGACAACCAGACGCAGGTTGCTGCTTACCATCTTGTTGTGGTATTTGCGCATCCGGTTTTCAGCGAGTTGGATTTTGTAGTAGACCTTGCGCAGATTATCCTGGTCCAGTAGAAATCCTTCCGTGAGCTGGTCAGTTTTTTTATTTTTCCTGATTAACCGTCGGGCAAATCTCCTGATGTTGCGCCAGCGGTATTTACTGCGTCTTTCCCACTCGTGCCGGGCGTCCTCGTCATTGCGCAGGCGGTCATAAAGCTCGAGTAGTTGCTGGTCGGAACGGTTCAAACGGGATTTAATGGTTTCTTTAAATTTATCAAGCTCTTCCATTGCTTCGACGGTTCTGGTGATCTCTTTGGCCCAGTCAAAAACAAGATCTTTATTTATTTCAACCTCAACAAAAGCGTCATACATTTTTTTGCGAATTTCACGCAGGTCTTCACGAACCTCGGCCTCGTCTTTTCCATCCTGCTCAAGTTTATTATAGGCTTTTTTGAAGCGGGAGCGGTATTGAATAAGCCGGTTGCGTGCTGTGCTTATCTTGTCAAACCAGTAAGTAACGTCGTCTTCTTCCAGCCGCTCTGTTTTTTTTACCTGGACAACTTTTTTTAAACTTATCTTCCGATCCAGGACTTCTTTAGCCAGATCTACAAACTGTTCGGCTGCATAGTAAGTGCCAAGCACCGCTTCCATAACTCTGTTTTTCCCCATCTCAATCTGTTTGGAGATCTTGACTTCGGCCGCCGAGGAAAGCAGTTCGTGGTTGCCTATTTCCTGCAGGTAAAGGCGCACCGGGTCGGTAAGACCGTCCTCCATTTCGTTTTCGTCTTTGCTCAGCAGACCAAGCTCGTCCGGAAAATCAAATCCTGTTTCATCACTTATGATATCAGTCCCGTCTTCCATCAGGTAAATAATGATATCGTCCACATACTGTGTGTCTGTGTATTCATCGGGAAGGATTTCGTTTATCTCAGAATAAGTGATATTCCCTTTCTGTTTGGCCAGTTTTAAAATTTTATCCATACCCTCTATTTTTGTAATGTCAGTGTTAACCTGTTGCATCAAAATACCTCCTGTTAGTCCAGATTTAGATCTTTTTGCTCCTGTTGCTTCATTAACATAGCCTGTTCTAATAGTGCTTTTTGTGTTTCAGATTCGTTTGAATCTTGAGATTCGTTTTTTTCCATAGCCCGGGCCAGTTGCGTACGCTCGCGCCGGATTGATGTGTTTTTTAACATCGAGGCAATTTCAACCGGATCTATTCCCGCAGCGAATTCGTAATTGTCGTCCCAGCTTAATAAACCGGCCAGATATGGCCTCTGTTCCGAGGGAATAACCTCCAGCCATGTACGAGGATAAAATTTGCGATTCTCATTTTTTAACTTTATCAAGCCCTCCATTAATACTTTACTCCGTTTGTCAGAAAAGTCCTTTTTTGATATTTTTTTCATCGCTTCTTTGAATTTTCCTGGATGACTGGAAAGGCTGCGGAAGAACGTCTCTTCGATGTTCTGGCCGGTTTGACGCTTCAGTCTTTCTTCAAGTCCTGTTCCTTTTTTTTGTCTGCGCCGCGATAACTGGCGCAGGATTAACTCTTCGCTTATACTTAACTTCTCTGCCAGTTTTCTGGCCTGCTCCTGTCTTTTTAATCCCCCCGGGAGTTCCTTGAGCAGAGGAGTCATCCCCTTTAAAATCTCCTCTTTGCCCTCGACGCTGTCCGGAGGGTATTTCTGGCTCAACCAGTTGAAAAGAGCTTCCAGATAGGGGATTCGGTTTTCGATGGCGGAAGTAAATATTTTTTTATCAGCGGTCAGGATGTCGGCCGGATCGCTGCCCTCCGGGAGTATGACCACCGAAGCTTTCAGCCCGTTTTTAAGGGCTATGCCGCCGCCTCGTTGCGCAGCCTGCTGCCCGGCCGGGTCACCGTCGTAAATCAGGACTATCTCATCTATATACCTTCGCAGCAGCCGGGCGTGTCCTTCCGTAAAGGCGGTACCCAGTGTGCCCACTGCTTCATGGTAACCGTGTTGATGACAGCTCATAACATCGGTGTATCCTTCCATTATCAGGCAGCGGTTTGTTTCGCGCATTCTGGCCCGGGCCTGGTGCAAACCGTAGAGGGTCTCTCGCTTGGAAAATATCGGGGTGTCGGCAGAATTAAGATATTTTGGGGAGTCTTCGTCTGTTTTTAAAATCCTTCCTCCAAATGCTTCCACCCGCCCGGACAAACTGCAGATCGGAAAAATTATTCGGTCTCTGAATTTATCAAACAGTTTACCGTTTTTACTTTTACCGATTAAACCGCTTTTTAAAGCGTGCTCTATCTGATAACCGTCTCTTTGTAGAGCCTTTACTAAGTTGCGCCAGCCTTCCGGTGCAAAACCGATCTTGAATTCTTTCAGTATTTCTTCGTTAAAACCACGGTCAAACATGTACCGGCGGGCGGGCGCTCCGATTTTTTTCCAGAAAGCCTCCCTGTAGCGGCCCATTGCGTATTCGTTGATTTCGAAAAGTTTGCGCCGCAGGTTCTGTTTGCCGTCTTCTTTTTCGCTCGGCAGTTCAACACCGCTGCGCTGAGCCAGCATTTTCATTGCTTCGA
This sequence comes from bacterium, assembly GCA_046546195.1. Taxonomy (GTDB): domain Bacteria; phylum T1Sed10-126; class T1Sed10-126; order T1Sed10-126; family T1Sed10-126; genus CAYTSZ01. Next base: position 10,139 of record JBKGYI010000020.1, read on the forward strand.
GAAATTCGCAGCCTTCAATGTTCATTAAAAACGAAAATATATCCCCGCCTTCGCCGCAGCCAAAACACTTGTAGATCCCCATCTCCGGGGTGACTGCAAAGGAAGGCGTTTTTTCGGGATGAAAAGGGCAAAGACCCCAGTAACTTTTCCCTTTTTTTTC
>JBKGYI010000021.1:0-10177 GCA_046546195.1 bacterium
ATTCTTTTTGCAGTGGTGGGCTTTAAGCAAACTGGGTTTAAGATTGAGCTGGCTTTTTTCTTACAAAACTGAAGGGTTGATGCGAATCATAAAGATGATGGGGCCGATGACGTTTGGCCTTGCAATCGCCCAGATGATTGTTCTCGTCGATAAGATGGTCGCCTCCTTTTTATATGCCGGAAATATATCCCATCTTTACTATTCCAACCGTCTTTTCCAATTTCCGTTTGCTTTGATTGCAATAGCGGTGGGAACGGTTGTCTTGCCGGCCTCATCGGAGCACGTAGCTAAAAAAGAAAATAGAAAAGTGGCTCTTACGGCGCGTCATTCCCTGAAAATGATGTCGTTTTTAATGTTGCCGTCGATGGTAGGGTTGTGGCTGATCGGGCATCCGCTTATCGGTCTTTTGTTTCGCAGTGGACAATTTGATAGCATGGATCAGAATATTACCTTTGCTGTCCTTGTTTTTGCTCTCCCGGGTCTTTTTGCCTATGGGTGCATAAGAATTTTTATTTCACTTTGTTACTCTTTTGAAGATACAATAGGACCGGTTCTTGCCGGTGTTCTGGCACTTTTCATCAATGTTGTTCTGGATGTGCTGTTTGTCTGGTACTGGCCGGTTAGAACCTATGCTGTTAGCGGTCTGACGCTGGCTGGAAGTTTTGCGGTTTGGGGCCAGGTTTATATTCTCCGGCGCCGTTTGCTCGGCCATCTGCCCGAGATGTGGTTAATCCCCTGGAAATCAGTTTTTAAGTATTTTTTTATATCTCTGCTGATGGGTTTGATCGTTTTACCGTTTGTTTTGAGTGAACTTTCAGAATTAACAGTGGTGCTGGTCGGGAGTTTTGGCGGTGTATTTGTATATTTCGCAATTGCCCACCTGCTGGGCGAGGTCTATCCCCGGAGGATAGTTTTGCAGGTGAAAGATACGCTGTTATCAAAATGATAAAGACGGAGATTTTTAATCATAAAAATGGTTGTTTGAATCGTCACGTGATGGCCGGGCCGATAATTTTTCAAAAGTGAGTTCGGCGATATGTTCGAGACCAGTTATTTAACATTGATTAAAGGGTGAATATAATGAAGAAGATAGAACTGATAGAAAAGTTTTCTTCCAGCCGGGTGCTGGTTGTGGGTGACCTGATTCTTGATCGTTACGTCTGGGGCGAAGTTTCCAGAATAAGTCCTGAAGCACCGGTTCCTGTGGTTAGAGTAAAAAAACGCAGTGATACTTTAGGCGGTGGCGGCAATACCGCTCAGGCAATAGCTGCCCTGGGAGCGGCTGTTACTGTTGCCGGTCGCCTCGGGCAAGATCTGGCCGGGGGCAGGATTAAGGAGCTTTTTAATCAGCGAGATGTAGAATTTTTTCCCCTCCATAATGGAGAGCTTCCAACTACCGTAAAATCAAGAATAATAGCTGAAAGCCAGCATGTTGTTCGTGTTGACGAAGAGGTCAGGAGACCCCTGGAGCTTAAAATGTTGCTAAAAAAAGAGAGCGAGATAAAAAAAATGCTGACCGCTCATGATGCGCTTTTGCTTTCTGATTACGGCAAAGGGATTTTCTCCTCGGAAACCCTTTCTTTCTGGCTTAAATTAAGTCGCCAGACGAATACTCCCGTGGTAGTGGATCCGCATATCGAACATTTCCCGTTTTATAAGACGGCGACCCTTATAACTCCAAATGAAAGGGAGATGCGCGAGGGAATGAAAAGGGTTGAGAGTGAAGACCATTCACTTGATAAACTGGCCGCAAAAGCGATTAAAAAACTTAATCTTGCGGCAGTTCTGGTTACCCAGGGTGAGCGAGGGATGACCCTTTTCGAAGAAAAAAATAGTCCCTATCATATAGATACTGAGGCTCGCGAGGTTTATGATGTGACCGGTGCGGGGGATACCGTGGCTGCTGTAGTTGCGCTTGGCGAAGCACTCGCGGAGGATCGCCGGCGGGTCATTGAACTGGCAAATATTGCCGCCGGGCTGGTTGTTGCTCAGATGGGAACAACGGCCATAACAGCCGAACAATTAAAACAGGAACTGGAAAAATGAATTTGTTTTTCAAAAATCGGAAGGTGAAGAAGAGTAGATGGGCCGGGTTTTATATTTTTTGCCAGCGCCCCTTCGTATTGGTTTGTTCTGATTAAGTTTTAAAAAACAGGAAGTGAGTTAAATTATGAGTGTTATCACTCTGGAAGAAGCGATCGAAAAACGTCAGCGGCGAAAAAAGGAAGGAATCAGTGTAGTTTTTACCAATGGTTGTTTTGATATTCTGCACAGCGGTCATCTTAAACTTTTAAGTGAAGCCAGGAACCAGGGGGATTACCTGGTAGTTGGTTTGAACAGTGATTCTTCGCTGCGTCGTTTGAAAGGTGAGGGCCGGCCTGTTCTGCCCGAAAATGAGCGCGCCCAGCTTCTGGATGCTATCTGCTGGGTTGATGATGTTATTATCTTTGAAGAAGATACACCATTGAATTTAATTAAGGAACTGGTCCCCGATGTGCTGGTTAAAGGGGCTGATTACGAGAAAGAAGATATTGTGGGGGCTGAATTTGTGGAAGAGAATGGCGGCCGAGTTTATCGGGTAAAGCTGAAGAAGGGTAAAGCAACCACCGATATTATTTCAAAAATAAGGTTATCCTGAACAAGCCGCAATTGGTTTGAAAAGGATATCTTCCGGTCCCGATTATTATTAAAAGGAGACAGGATTTATGAGTGAGGAAAAAGTAATAGGTATAATCCCGGCCCGCTATGAGTCCACCAGATTTCCTGGTAAACCACTTGCAAAGATCAAAGACAGAACCATGATCGAGTGGGTGGTGGATGCGGCTGTTGCGGCCCGGGAAATAGATGAGGTTTATGTGGCCACGGATGACCGAAGAATAGTTGAAGTGGTAGAAAAAACAGCAGCAAAAGCGATAATGACCCCTGCGGGCCTTTCTACGGGGAGTGACAGAGTAGCCGTCGTAGCCCGCCAGAAGGAGGCGGAGATAATTGTCAATATCCAGGGGGATGAACCTTTGATTCGTGGAACAGATCTGGATCGGGGGATAAGGGCTTTGCGCAGGCATCCTTCGCTGGGAGTGGCCTCTTTCAAAGCCCCTTGCCCGCCAGCTGAATTTGAAAATCCTGATGTCGTGAAAGTTGTGACCGATGCTGAAAACAGGTCGCTTTATTTTAGCCGTTCCCCGGTTCCGTTTCTTCGTGGTGAAGAGACAGGGGTTTACCAGCATGTTGGGATTTATATTTATCGAAAAGAGGCATTATTTTCGTTTATGCGCTGTGAGCCGACACCCCTTGAAAAAGCAGAAAAACTCGAGCAGTTGCGTATCCTTGAAAATGGAGGGCAGATATTGATGGTTGATCTTGATTACCCGACTGTCGGAGTTGACCGGCCGGAAGATATAAAAGAAGTAGAAGACAGGCTGACGGCTGGATTTGAAGAGGATGACTTGCGATGAAATTCGATTTGCTCGGGATCAACCGGAAAATTGGTGATCTTCAGCGGTTGCAGGAAATAATTAAAATTCTTGTCAAACACGGTTACGGACATTACATACGCGTTTTAAATCTGGATCATTACTTGCCGTTCGGGGATAAGATTTTCAAAAAAGTGGAACCTGAAACAGAGATCCCTGGCCCCGACCGCCTGCGGATAATGTTGGAAGAGCTGGGGCCGACATTTGTAAAGTTCGGCCAGCTTCTATCATTGCGTACCGATGTTGTACCACCCGAAGTGGCGCTCGAACTGGAAAAACTGCAGGCCGGGGTCCGGCCCTTAAACTGGGAAGAGATAGATAAAGTTATAGAGGCGGAGCTTGCTGCTCCCCGCGGGGAAGTTTTTCGTAAGATTACTCAGAAAGCAGAAGGGAGTGCTTCTCTGGCTCAGGCGCATTGTGCTGAATTAAAAGATGGGCGTGAGGTAATGGTTAAGATTCAGCGTCCCGGTATTGAAAAAAATATTAATCGTGATATTGAATTGATGCGTTTTCTTGCTTCGCTGATGGAAAAATACATGGAAAATGCCCAGCGTTACCAGCCGGGTGCTCTTGTGGAAGAATTTGCGGCGAGCATAAAACGGGAGCTTAATTTTGTTAACGAAGCGATAAATATCCGGCATTTTAAAAATAATTTTGAAACTATACCGGGGGTTAAAATACCGGCTGTTTACTGGGAATATACAACGCGCCGTCTTTTAGTAATGGAACAGGTGGAGGGGGATACTTTATCAACATATTTTCAGAGCGGAAAAAAGTTGCCTGCTGATCCCCGGCTTCTGGCTCGCCGGGGGGCAAAAGTAATTATGAAACAGGTGTTTGTGGACGGTTTTTTTCACGGCGATCCACATCCTGGAAATATTATAATTACTCCGAAGGGAGAACTGGCGTTCATAGATTTTGGTATCGTGGGTCGTCTTGATGAGGATTTGATGGACGAGCTTACCGGTCTGCTGCTGGCGGTTAAAAACCGTGATAGCGGCGAAGCGTTTAAAATAATGGTCAGGATGGGTCTTGTCGAACCGGGTGGACATTCCAACCGGGTGCGCCGTCATTTGTTGCAGATGATGGACAAATATTTTGAGGTTCCTTTCAGACAGATAAAAGCCCGTGATATTTTTAGCGATCTGAACGAATTTTTGACTAAATTTGATATAAAATTTCCGCCTGAGTTTTATCTGCTTTTAAAAGCGATCATAACGGTTGAATCAGTGGCGGTAAAACTGGATCCTGATTTTGAGCTGGCCGAGGTAGCCACCCCGTACCTTGTTCGTCTGGTTGAAAAATACCGCGGGCTTGAGAGTTTTAAGAGAATCGGTCCAGAATTATTTTTTGATTTTGTTCGTTTCGGCAGGGACCTGCCGGCAACTTTATCCGGCTTGTTCAGGAAGATAAACAGTGGGAATCTGGGGCTGGAGTTTAAACACCGGGGGCTGGACGGTCTGATAATGGAGTTAAGCCGTTCGAGTAACAGGCTTTCTCTGGCTCTTGTTCTGGCCGCTTTGATCGTTGGTTCCTCAATTCTGGCCGCCTTCGAGACAGGCCCGCAGCTTTTTGGTTATCCTCTGCTGGGGCTGACCGGATTTTTGGTTGCAGGATTTTTTGGGATATTGCTGGTAATAAGTATTTTCAGATCGAAACGTTTTTAGAGAATCTGGCATCTTTTAAATTTAAAGGAGAGATCGTAAAAAATGAGAATAATTATGCGTGAGGACGGACAGTTTGTTGATGCTGAGGCGAGGGAAGAAATTACTCCCCTGCAACTTTTAAATTTTGTTCGCTCCGGGGAAAAAATTCGTATTGAGTCTGAAAAAACAGGAGAAGAAGTTACCGGTGAAGCTCTTGTGGAAGCGATTCGCCGCGCTGATCCGGCCGGAGATTTTGTGGACTGGTTGAACAGTTCGTTTAGGAACATAAAAACCTCTGTTTCCTCTCAAAGCAATGAACTGGAGGAAAGTGTTAAAAACTGGTTCAGAAAGATTACCACCGGCTATGGACCCGATGAGGTTGAAGAGTGGTACGTTGAATCCTCCGGTCAGCCTGAAGATGGGGTGGAAACCAGAATTATGCAGCTGGTTCGCTCCGCACTTTTAAAGCTTGGTGTGCCCGATAGTGAAAAAATTGAAGAGCTGGAAGAAAGAGTGACGGACCTGGAGGAAAAACTGAACTCGTGAATAAAGAAAGTTTACCGGCAGCCAGGATGCGCCGCTATGTGACTCCTGTTAATAGTGGCCGGCTGGATTCAGCTTCAACCGAGGTGGCTGTGGTTGGTTCCGGGATCGCCGGGTTGCGGGCAGCGCTGACTCTGGCCGAGAAGTATTCGGTGACTGTGATTACAAAAAATGCAGCCCGTGATTCAAATACCGGGCGTGCTCAGGGAGGGATTGCGGCTGTCATTTCTGAGCAGGATTCCTTTGGGGAACATATCGAAGATACACTGCGAGCCGGCGCCGGACTCTGTGATCGCGCTGCTGTTGAAAAGCTGGTAAAAGAGGGACCGGCGCTGGTAAAAGATTTGACCCGTGATAATTCCTGTTTTGACCGGAGTGATGGCCGGCTTGATTTTTCTCGGGAAGGGGGGCACAGGAAAAGCCGTGTGGTTCATGCCGGCGGTGATGCCACCGGCCCGGTGGTTGAAGATATTCTGGTGCGCCGGGTTGAAGATCACCCCCGAATTACATTGAGAGAGCAGACTGTGCTTTTTGATATTATAACCGAAGGCGATGATTGTCGCGGGCTGCTTGTCCTGGACGGTAACAGGTTAAAATTATTGTGGACCGGTGCTGTTGTGCTGGCCACCGGAGGGGCCGGCCAGCTTTTCAGGGAAACCACAAATGCTTCCGTGGTGACAGGTGATGGAATGTCGGCCGCCTTTCGTGCCGGATTGCCCCTGCGCGACCTGGAGTTTGTTCAGTTTCATCCGACTGTTCTGTATCTGGCGGGAGCTCCGCGTTTTTTGATTACGGAAGCGATTCGGGGGGCGGGAGGGCTGTTAAAAGATTTAAACGGGGAGCGTTTTATGCCCGGGAAGCATAAAATGGCTGAGCTGGCTCCCCGGGATATAGTGAGCCGTGCTATTTTGCAGCGGATGATAAAAACTGATACCCCGTTTGTCTACCTGGATGTCACCCATCTGGCCAGAGAAAAACTCGATAAAAATTTTCCGACTGTTAGTGAGGTATGTGGAAAATACGGAGTTGATATAACCAGACAGCCTATCCCGGTTCGCCCCTGCGCGCATTATTTCATGGGAGGGATAAAATGCGATATGGGCGGTGCGACGGAGTTGAACAATCTTTATTGCGCCGGTGAAACCGCGTCAACTGCCGTTCATGGAGCCAACAGGCTTGCTTCAAATTCCCTGCTGGAGGGGCTGGTTATGGGGGAGCTGGTCGGTCAAAACATACTTGATAAAGAGCTTAGCATTTCTCGAATACCGGTGGAATCCACGGGGTTTGTTGAAAAACCGGAACTTAATTTTGATGATTTGCGCCGCTCGCTGCAGAGTCTTCTCTGGCGCGAAGCGGGGATAATGCGCCACCGGAATAAGCTTGAGAAGGGACTTATGCAATTAAATGACTGGCTGGAGCTGATGGAAGGATTTCCCGTCAGCCGGGGTTATGAGCTGGAATTGATTAACATGCTCCAGCTGGGACAACTGCTGCTAAAAGCAGCTTTGCTGCGCAAAGAAAGCCGTGGCGCTCATTTTCGTTTTGATTATCCGGAGAGTAAAAAAAAGTGGCGTCGCCATACCCTGATTAAAAAAACAGAGCAACAGATAAAATTTTCATATTCGCCAGTTTCTTCAAACTCAGTTACCTCATCTCTGATTTAAGCGCAGCGGCAAGTTCTACTGCGTGGTCGTAGTTTCTCATCCCCATGAAACTTATGTTTATTCCGAGCGGTATTTTTATATCAAGATTGGTGGTTGCTTGCTGTAGTTTGTTCCAGATCTCTATATTCCACTGCAGGGATTCGGCGGCGGGATCTGAGCTGCCCATTATTCTTTTTTCAACTTTGTCGGGTATGTAAACCCCCAGCCAGCGCATGAAATCGATGTCTTTTTGTTCACTGATAGGAGAAAAACTCCAGAAAAACAGGGGAGGGTTTAAATTTTCTTCTTGCAGCAGCGGGGCAAGATCGCTCAGCAGTTTTACGGGCGAATCCGGTTCGGCTATAATCTGGGTGGTGAAAAAATCAGCCCCGTGTTTTATCTTGTAGATGATTCGATCCGGTTCATCAATTGTATCAAGCCGCCGGGTGGCAATACTGATGTTGCCGACCAGATAATCGGCCGCTTTGAATTCTATGTCGCTCAAGCGGGCAGTGCCCGTGTTGATATTCTCTTTTATTAACCGTGTTCCTTCAGGAACTGATAATCCTTCGTAAGCGTCTGCTTCCTGTTCGCCGCCTACGATCACAATATTTCTGATGCCATAATCGTTGTTTGTTTCAACCAGCCACTTTTCTGCTTCGGAAGGATGGGATTTTACGATAACCCGGCAGATTAAATATTCGGTATCGATAAGTTTTTTAAGCTGCTGAACATATTCGCGGGGACTGAGGCGCGGCTTGAATTTACTTCGTCTTTTCCCCTTTTTACTTTTCCCTTTTTCCTCGTGTATCTCGGGTAGATTTATGCCGTTAACCTCGACCCGCTCAAAAAGTTGGAGTAATTTTTGGTTACGGGCCTCTATTTCTTTACTGGTTTGTTCCCGCTCCGGGGGTATTAGTTCGAAAAGGAGTGGTTTTTTTGAAAAACGTTTATATACTTTTTTAATATTGGGTGAATGGTTCATGTTTTTCCTCCTGGGAAACAAACTGTGTACGAAAACGGGTTCACTATAAAGATAAATACCGTCAGCGTCAAGAATTTTTAGACGGCGGGAGTTATGTTTTTTAAGAAATCCTCGTTAAAATTTTTGATTATGATAATATAAATATGTGGAGTTCACTTGAAATAATAAGTCTTGTATAAAAAACAGGGGCAAGCATTGAACAGTCCCTGCAGTGTGTAAGAGGTTAAAAAATATTTTAACTGGAGGTTGGTTTTGATGAACTTTTTTATGGTAACGGCATCTTTTTTACCGGCGCTGGCCGGAGGCGGTGAAGCTGGAGATGGAGGATTTCTCTCCCTTGTTGTAATGATGGCGATTATCTTTGGTATATTTTATTTCCTTGTTATCAGACCGCAGAAAAACGAGCAACAGCGTCATCAGGCCATGATTTCTAACATAAAAAAAGGTGACCGGGTGGTTACGGCCGGTGGTATACATGGTCAGGTAAGCAGTGTTTCTGATGATACTATAAAGATTAAAATTGCGAAAGATATTAAATTAAAGGTAAATAGAACATCGATAATGCAGGTGAAAGGAAAACAGGACAATGAAGAAGAAGGCGATGAAACATAGTTTTTTAGCGGTTATCCTGGTCATTGGAGTTTTTGTTTTTACACTAAATCCCGTTCTTGGAGAAGATCTTTTTCAGGAAGGGCTCAGGTATTATTTTCGGGGGGAACTTCAGGAAGCACAGGAAAATTTCACCCAGGCTGTGGAAGACCAGCCTGAAAACGCCCGCTATCTTTTCTTTCTGGGCAATACCTTTTATCGGCTGGATCAGTTTTCAGATGCCGAAGAGGCCTACAGGCGAGTTATGGAGCTGGATAGTAATTATACGCCGGCACGCAAACGTTTAGCAGAGCTTTATATCGAGCAGGAAAACTGGAAGGAGGCGGAAAAGCAGTTTGAAAAACTGCTTGAAGAGGAACCCCAGGATTTTGAACACAGGTTAAATCTGGGAATAATTCTTTTTCAGACAGAAAAGTTTGACCGGGCGCGCGACCAGCTGCTCAAGGCCCGGGAAATTCAGCCCGGAGAACCGGAAGTTCATTTTTACCTGGGGAGAATAGCACTTCAGCGCCGTGAGTATTTAAGCGCGGTCAGCAGATTGCAAAGAGCGATTGAACTCAATCCTTCGGCTGGCATCTATTATTTTTACCGGGGTCTGGCCCGTTTTCACAACGAAGATTATTTATCTCAAAATGATGCCGACTGGAATTCTGCAAGTGATTTCAGACGGGCCCTCGATATGGGAGCCGATTCGCCGCGCAGCCGGTTTATGCTGGCTAATTCATTTTTAAACCGGGGACTGTTTTCCCTGCGGGAAAATAATCTTGAACGGGGGGTCGATCAGCTTCGTTCCGCAGTCGAGGAATATCGCAAAGTTCTTTCAGGGGACTGGAGTGCCAGCAATGCTTATCATAATATGGGGGTCGCTTACCTGGGGATCGGAAACCTGGAGCTGGCCCGCCGGGCAGTTGAAGAAGCGGTTGCCGAGGAACCGACGACCCCGTTTTTTCACGATACGCTCGGTGAAATATATTTTCGCCAGGGAAAATTCAATGAAGCTCTGGAGGCGTGGAATCTTGTTATTGAATTGGAACCTGATTACAAGGAGAATCCTTTTGCCGACCTGTTAGAATTGCGTTCGCTCAGTGATCGCCGCCGGGAAGCGAGAATTCGTAAGTGAAAAATAGATTTATTGGGGTGTTACTGCTGAGCTTTTTTTTAGGGATAAACTTTTCGCCGGCGCTGGGAGCCGATCCCTTTCTCAGTTTAAGAAATGAGCCGGAAACATCCCCTCCCGCTGCAGCGCCGGAGCCCGATACACCTGTTGAAACAGTTGAT
>JBKGYI010000022.1:0-9928 GCA_046546195.1 bacterium
GGGGGTGCGCAAACAGGTTGCCCTGGAAAATTTGCGGCGGGCTTTTCCAGACTGTGATTTTGCCAGGAGATACCGGGTTGCAAATGGTTGTTACCGTTTCTATGCGCGGGCTGCTGTTGAATGGCTGAAAACAGATGACGTCCTGGAGAAATACAGAATAAAAACAAATGGTGTTGAGCGCCTGGAGAAATATACTGAATCCGGTGCTGTTGTGGCTGCCGGTCATATTGGTTACTGGGAATTAACAGGAGTTTTACTGGCCCGGAGTTTTGGTGAAATTTATGTTTATGCTGATCAGCAGTCAAATCCCTATTCACAGGGGTTAATCGACCGTATGCGGCAAAAATATAATATTTTTACCTATTCCTCCGCCAGCGGGGTGCGCAGACTGGTTAAGGTTCTTAAAAGCGGAGGTCTTGTTGGGGTGGTTGGGGATCAGCGACCTCGGGGTAAATCATTATACATACCTTTTTTTAATCGTTATGTTCAGAACACGAGGATCCCGGCTTTGCTGACTCGCAGTACCGGAGCGCCTGTCCTGCCGGTTTTTTCGGTTCGCACAGCTCCGGAGGAAATAACGATGTTTGTTGAACCACCGCTGGAAACAAGCCTTAAACCCCGGGAAAAACAGGATGGGGTGGAACTTTTAAGGGAATACAATAGTGTGCTGGAGCGGTATATAAGGGAGTATCCCCGCCAGTATTTCTGGCTCCACCGGCGCTGGAAAGGAGCCCGGGGGCCATCCAGCGTCGGGGATAATGATGGTTGAGCGAGAGGCTGTCAGGGCTCTCCGGGAGCGCGGCTATGTTTTGCGCCGCCAGGGGGAACTTGAGATCCTGGTGCATAATACTGTTTCTCTTTCTGCGGAGAGGCTGCAGGAAGAGATTAAGCGGCTGCGGGAATGCGGGGGGAGTCGCGGGGAAAGAAATATAGTTTTCGAACCCGACGGTGGCGAAAAGATATTTTTGAAACAATATCATCATGGTGGTTTGTTTGCTTCGCCGGGGGATACCGTTTATTCTTCGCCGGAGCGTTTTGTCCGGGAGCTTCGGGCGACCGACCGTGTTTATGAGGAGTATGGTTTTGTGCCGCGCCCTCTGGGCTGCGTATGGCAGCGCGGCCGGGCCGGCTGGCGGGGTTATTATCTTTCCGAATTTATAGATATTCGTCCCCCCGGTCATTTATTTCGGGATCGAGATTGCAGCAAGAGTTTTGAGGAGGCGGGGAATATGCTGGCGCGTTTGCACAGACTGGGAATCGACCATCTTGATTTTCATATTGGCAACCTGATGGTCGATAATTACGATAAAATTTACGCGGTCGATTTTGATCCGGTCAAGTTCCGGCAGCCGTTTTTTATTCTCCGGGGCTGGCGAGTACATCGTTTTTTACGCTCTTTGAAAAAACGCGGTTATTCCAGAAAAAGTGTGCGAGCCTTCTTAAGCGGTTACCGGCAGGTTTACCCTGATTTTTTTAGCTGGCTGGGGTTAAAATTATCTGCACCGGTTAGATTCATTAAGGATCTGCTAAGTGATTCTGTTTATGCTTTTCGGGGCTGTCCGCTGGATAGCGGTACTGTCGAAAAGATACTGATTCGTGCTCCTAACTGGATAGGGGACGCGGTGATGTCGCTTCCGTTGCTCCAGGATCTGAAGAAGCGTTATCCGGATTCGATTATTGATGTTATCGCCCGTTCGCCGGTGACCGAAATATACAAATTTTCTGCAGCGGTTGATAAAGTTCTTAAGCTGCCGGGTAAAGTTTACAGCTATCGTGCTCAGGTTAAGGATGAAAACTATTCTGCGGTTCTTGTCCTTCCCAAGTCGCTGCGTACAGCGCTTCAGGCCTGGCTGTCGGGTATTCCACGGCGTTTTGGACTGGGCTGTCGCGGCCGGTCCCTGCTGCTGAGCGACAGCACTCCACTGGCCGGTAAAGATCGCAGTCAACATCACGCGTTTGTCTTTTACCGCGCCGCCGGCCGGCTGATTGAAGCCTCCCGGAAGCTGCCGGTTCCGGAACTTAATTTTAAATTTAATACGGCGAAAATGGCGGCAGAGTTTCCTGTTTTAGAAAAATCTTACATAACAATCCATCCCGGTTCTGCCTACGGCCCGGCCAAACGCTGGCCGGTGGAACTGTTCAACCGATTTTTATCACTTTTTCTTGAGGATAGCTATTTTTCGGTGGTAGCTGTTGGGACGGGCGGAGAAGCAAACCTTGCTGAAAAGATATTTGAGGGTCTTCCCGAAGAAAGAGTTTTTAATCTTGCCGGGGAAACCAGTCTTAAACAGTGTATGGCTCTGCTAAAAAACAGCCGGGCTACCGTTGCAAATGATTCGGGGATAATGCACCTTTCCGCCGCCCTGGGGACGCCGACGCTGGGGATATTTGGTTCCACCAGTCCGCAACTTACGGCTCCGCTTGGCAAAAAAACTGCAGTTGTCAGCAGCAAACCGGAGTGCAGCCCCTGTTTTGAGCGTGATTGCCCGCTGGCGGAGGAGCGTTATAAATGTTTAAAAGAGATTGAACCGCAGACTGTTTACCGGAAGTTCAAACAATTAACGGGGTGGGATAGTAATGGCTGAGAATATTAAACAGCTTCCTTCCGAAGTTATTAATCAGATCGCCGCCGGGGAAGTGATTGAAAGACCGGCTTCGGTCGTAAAAGAGCTGCTTGAAAATGCAATAGATGCCGGTGCGACTGAGATAGAGGTTGAATTCAGCCGGGGAGGTGTGGATCGGATAGAGGTTCGTGATAACGGGGAAGGGATAAAACAGGCTGATCTAACCGCCGCCCTGAAAAGACATGCAACCAGTAAGATAATTTCGGCCGAAGATCTGGCGGACATTCAAACCCTGGGATTTCGGGGTGAGGCTCTGGCCAGTATATCCTCCGTTTCTTCAATAAAAATTGTTTCCCGGCATGCCGCAGAATCAGAGGCTCTCCAGATTGAAAAACCGGCCGGCGGCTCTGAAGAAATAAAACCGGCCGGTCGCGGTGTGGGAACAACGGTTACTGTTTCAGATCTGTTTGAAAACGTTCCGGCCCGCCGCAAGTTTCTGGCCACCGAGCGCACCGAAAAAAAACATATTCTTGAGGAGACGCAGAAGAAAATTTTGGCTCATCCCGGTATCTATTTTAAAATAGTTGAAGACGGGATGACGCAGCTGATAGTTCCCCCCGGAGATTTGATTGAGCGGGCGGAGGCGATCCTGGGAGCGAATGTGGCTAAAAATCTGTTAAATGTTGACCGGCTGGAGGGCGATTGGAATCAGCAGGGTAGATTTGGTTTTACCGGTCTGATATCGAACGGTGAGGCGGTGCATCACAATCGCCGCCACCAGTTTATATTTGTTAATTCCAGGCCGGTGCGCGAACCTGTGATTTACCGGGCTATAACCAGGGCCTACAGCGATTTAGCGCTTACCTCCCAGCACCCGGTTGCCATAGTATTCCTGGATATTCCGGGGGATCAGCTTGATGTGAATGTCCACCCTAAAAAAGAAGAGGTAAGATTTAATAACAGCAGTGATGTTTTTCGTTTCGTATATCACACGATAAAAAGTAAATTGCAGGAACATTATCAATCCGAGGCTCATACGGAACTTGATTCGGAGAGGCTGCTGGGCGCCGAAGATTACGGGGGAAGTTTTTCATCTCCCGGCTTCGGTGATTTTCAGCCGTCCGAAACTCCTGAGAGGGAGGGAGCGCCCCGGCTTTTTGAAGAGGAGCGCGGGGTTTCCGGGCGGGCTCGTCTTATCGGCCAGATTAAAAAAACTTTTTTGCTCGTCGAAAGAGACAGCGGGTTGCTGATAATAGATCAGCACGTGGCCCATGAAAAGATTTTGTATGAACGTTACCGCCGGCAGATTAGAGAACGCGATGAGTCGGCCCAGTATCTGTCGGTTCCCCTCAACCTGGAGCTGAGTCCGGCCGACCGGGAGGTTATACTGGATCGTGCCGGTGAATTGAAAAAGCTGGGTTTGACTATTGAACCGTTCGGAGGCGGTAGCCTGGTGATCCAGACTGTTCCCGGTTATCTGGGAAGGAGAAAAACCGATCAGAAGGTCATATTTGATATGATTGAGGAATTTTTACAATGGAGCAGGGAGGATAAAATTTCAAATGTGGCTGACAGCATGATAACAATCATGTCCTGTCGCAACGCGGTTAAACGCGGTGATGTACTTATGCCCCGCGAGCAGCAGGAGTTAATTGAAGGGATGAACCGGCTTGATTTTCCGGCCAAATGTCCGCATGGGCGGCCCATCTATCACGAAATAGAAAACAGCGAGCTGGCCAGAATGTTTGATCGCCCCCTGGATGAGTTTGATTTTTAAATCACCGGCGCGGGGGGTTGGGGTCGGCCTGGGGATCTCCCGGCTTCAGCTCGGTCTGTAAGACCAGTTCGACAAGGGTTTGGGCTCTTTCTTTGATTTCTTCCAGGTTTACATCCAGCTGATAGAACCAGCCTTTTACAAATCCTTCGTCCAATTTTTCAAAGGTGATGTGGTGAAATTTACGCATCATTTCTACGTTTTTGTCTGTGTTCCAGACGTTAATTATTCTCTGCGCCTCGTTGGGGCTTTTTGTATAGAGCAGAAAGTCTTTCAGCGGGCCGTCAAATTTAACCCTCTGGTTTTTTCCCCAGAATTCGGAAAGAGCGCGCGAGGGCCCGCGCAGGATGTTATAGGGGTCTAATCGCATCTCAACAGAGCAATCGGTGGCAACCGCTATGGTAAGCATCCGCCGGGAGTCTTTAAAATCAACACCGCGCAGGATTGTGACCGGGTATCCGTTGATTGTCCCCTTCCACAGAACCGCTTTGATATTGTGGTCTTTATCAGCTTCCCTGTTTTCTCCCATCACATCGTCTATTTTTTCGTATTCTTTCTGTTCGCTGCTAAAGGTAAGATAAAGTGCAAGTAATAGCAGTAGAAAGAGGACAAGCCCGATAGCTCCGCCAGTCATCAAAAAAACTCCTTTTCAAGTCAGATAAAATCAAGTTCCAAATGCTGGGTTATTTTAACAGTTTTCTATTTTTAATGCCGGGTAATTTTGTCTGAAGTGGTTCGGTCATTAAATATTTGTGATTCTAATGCCGATAAATAACCCGGAGGCCAAAACATGATTAACAGTATATCATCAATAAACGGTGCCCGGATAGCTCCTTTCACAGCTATAGCCGAAAGCATGGAACTGTGTAATGTGCCGCGGGTGCAGTCAGTCCGGGGTGACACGGATAACACGGGAAACTCACGTCCGCCTGAACGAAACAATTTGTCCGAACTTGAAGGTCAGGTTGCCGGGCAGCAGAAGAGGCAGCTTTCCCGGGATGGCGAACGGATGCTTGCTTTCCGTTTACTGGCCGGGAATCTTGATACAATGCCTGATTTGCCCGCCGACGTCGAAAATTCACACTCCGGGATGCAGGCGGTGATGGTCAGTGCCGATGAGGAAAACCCCACCGATATAAATGTAAAAATTTTACGCGTTGATGCTACTGGAAATGCCGAAGAGGTCTACAGTACAGGCAGCCTGGAGGAACTTTTTCCGTCCGGGCGGTCACTTGAGTTGAATCTTGTCGGTGGCCGGCTGGATGCATATAGCTGACAAAAAGCTGTTGAAATCAACTTCCGAACACTGTTAACCTGAATAATTCATGAGAATCATGAATTATTCACCCAGAGGGCTGAGTGCGGGGACGGCTGTCCAGCGGGCGAATTATTCACAACGTTTTTGTCGTGAATAATTTGGGTTAAATTTTACATGGTTTGGGACAGTGCTTAAAATTACCCGCGTTTTTCTTTACTTTCCAGTTTTATAGGGGAAAATATATTTATCCGCTCCGAACAATTATTAGCCGGAGAATCAACAGATTTATGCCCAGGCCTGATAAGGGTGAATTATAAATCGAGGTTGGTTTGTGAAATAGATTTTTATTAAAAATTTGAAGAGGGGGTGTTCGTGATGGACCCGGATAAGGTTCGTATTACAAGTTTTATATTTATGGTTGGAGCACTGGCTTTGATTTCTTTTTCTTTGTATTTTTCTTTTGCGCTTACTGTTGAGCTGCAAAACCTGGTGCTGACGATGTCTGTGTTATTTTTTATGCTGGGCAATACAGGGCTGCTCTACACAATTTTAGACAAATTAGAGAAGAAAGATTGATATGCAATTGAAACCACTTACCGAGCTGGCATCTTGTGCTGGTTGTGCAGCAAAACTGGCCAACGAGGATTTGGGGGATATACTTTCCCGGCTGCCCGCTCAAACCGATGAGCGCCTGCTGATCGGTGGCGGCCCGGACGATGCGGGTGTATACAGGATTGATTCCGAGACTGTTTTGATACAGTCCGTTGATTTTTTTACCCCTATTGTTGATGATCCCTTCGACTACGGTGCCATTGCTGCCACCAATGCGATAAGTGATATTTACGCCATGGGGGCAAAACCTCTTACCGCTTTAAATATTCTCGGTATTCCTCTCCAGCAGGTGGGCGCCCGCCGTCTGGAGCAGATTTTAAGCGGCGGTCTGTCTGTGGCTGAAAAAGCGGGGATGGCCCTGCTGGGGGGGCATACGATTAAGAGCCAGGAACCGCTTTACGGGATGGCTGTTACGGGGATAGCCGGCTCTGAGCAGTGGCTGAAGAACGGGTGCTGTGAAACGGGAGATTTGCTTATTCTTACCAAACCGCTGGGTACCGGGATTAAAACAACCTCCTTTATGCGCGGCGTGATCGATGAAAACCAGCTTCAGGAAGCGGTTGACTGGATGACCACTCCTAATGAGATCGGAGTTGAACTGTGCCAGGAAAATTTAATAAACGGGATGACCGATATCACCGGTTTCGGTCTGCTGCAGCACCTCGCCGAACTGTTAGCAGGTCAGGCTGGCGCGGAAATTTTTTATTCCCGGGTTCCGTTTATGGATGAGGTTTGTGAACTGGCCGGAGAAGGTTTTGTACCCGGGGGTACGCAGAGCAACTGGCGGGCCATGAAAGATAAAGTGGCGGTGAAAGATGATTTTACCGGTTTGTTGCTTTCCGACGCCCAGACTTCGGGGGGGTTGTTGCTGGCCGTGAAACAGGGGGATATAGATAAGGTGCAGGAAAAACTTGACAGCCGCTCTCTATGCAGCCGGGTGATCGGCCGGGTCACCGATTCACCTGGAATTATTATCTCAGATTAAAAATGGCAGCTAAAATTAAGTCTTTCGTTGTCGGTGAGTTGCAGTCCAATTCATACCTGCTGGCCGGCCGTTACCTGATTGACGCCGGCGGTTTATCCGGGGAGTTGAAGGAAGCTTTGCTGGCCTGCCGGGATAGTTTTGAAGCAGTTTTACTCACCCATGCCCATGTCGATCATATCGCCGGTATTTTAGAAATAAAACAACTGCTGCCCGAATGTAAAGTTTACTGTCACCGGTCGGAAAAAAAGTTTCTTGCCGATCCGAAGCTTAATCTTTCCGTCTGGCTGGGAAAAGAAATTTCTGTAGAAGCGGATGGAACCTTCGACGAATATTCACCCGCCATTGAAGGGGAAAAATTACAGGTAATAGAAACACCCGGCCATACTCCCGGAGGAGTATGTTTTTACTGGCAGAGTGAGGGGCTACTTTTTTCGGGGGATACCCTGTTCAAAAACGGTGTCGGCAGAACAGATTTATACGGGGGCGATATGGGGACGCTGCAGAATTCCATCAAAAGCAAATTGTTTACTCTCCCGGTCGGGACAACGGTTTTCCCCGGCCACGGTCCACAAACTATTATCGGGGATGAAGTTTCTGGTTGATGGTTGGTAAAACAGTAGCGGGGTTAGATAGTTAAAAGTTTTTTAACTTTCGGCTTTTAATTGTTTTTTTAAATATAGCGGGTAAACTTTTTCTAAAGCCTGGCCGATTTGTTTGATCTGTTTTTCTGTCAGCGAGGGGTAAGCGGGCAGGCGAATAAGTGAATTACCTATTTTTTCACTGACCGGCAGTGACCGGGGAGGATCAAGGTGCTGCCGGGCGTAAGGGGATAGATGCAGAGGGTGGTAATGTTCACGGGCCTGAACCCCTTCGGCCTGCAGAGCGCTTAGTAACCAGTCGCGCTGGCGGCCGTCGGGCAACAAGAAAGCGGTTATATGTCCTGTTTCAGTTGTATCAGCCGGAGGCTTGATTGCTTTGAAACAGTTTTTATGGTCGATTTTTGCGACTGTGCGGCGTATTTTATCCTGAACAAGAAGACGTTTTTCTTTTATTTTTTCCCAGCGTTCAAGCTGTTTTTCAAGAACAGCCCCCAGGATATCTGAGAGGACATAGCTGCTGCCGGTTTCCCGCCAGGTATAGCGGTCCACATCGCCCCGGCAACTGCGGGAGCGATCCGTTCCTTTATCCCGGATAAGTTCGCATTTTTTTATATCTGCGGGATTATTTATCAGCAGTAAGCCCCCCTCGCCGCAGGAGATGCTTTTTGTTCCGTGGAAACTAAAAGCGCCGAATCTGCCGAAAGTTCCCGCTTCTTTTTGCCGGTGGGTTGAACTGAAACACTGTGCGGCGTCTTCGATGCAGAAGATGTTCTTCTGCCGGCAGTAATCGATAATCTCCTGCATGGGGCCGCAGAAACCGCCGTAGTGAACAAAAACAATTCCCCGGCAGTTTTCAGTTCGCCGGGCTTCGATTGTTTCGGGGGAAAGCATTAAAGTTTCAGGGTCTATGTCTGCGAAGACAGGTGTCGCTCCGGCCCTTATAATAGCCAGAGCGCTTGATACGTATGTGAATGAGGGTACGATAATCTCATCCGAGCTTTTTAGATCACACCCCAGCAGGGCCAGCTCCAGGGCGTGAGTGCAGGATGTCGTTGTTAAAGCGCGGGGAACCTGCCAGTCCTGTTCTATCTTATTTTCAACCGAGCGGCAAAACTTACCCGGTCCCGCCACCATCTGGCTGCGTATAACTGCTGCAGCGGCGAGTGCTTCTTTTTCCCCCAGGCTGGGCCTGTGATAGGGGATCAAAGTTTTGCTAACAGGTTTTCCGCCATGCAGGGCAAGGTTGTTATCTTTGGTTTTCATTCGCCACTCCTTGTTTGTTGTGATAATTATTCATATTTTAGCATACAAAACCCTTCCTGCGACAGGATATGAAACGGCTGTAACGGGTAAAATCTTTAGTGGCGCGCTATAGTTTTAGTAAGGTAAATTACTCGTATAATAATTGACCCCGGGCCACTATGAGCTTATCCTTTAATAGGGATGCATGAAATATTATTTCACTTAAATGTAACAATCGAACTTATTCTCAGGAGTTATTTATTAACGGCACTTAAAAAATCAGGCCGGCAATTTTTGTATTCAGGAAAAAAATGTTTTACTAATAAAATGGTGATTGCGATGGTACCAGCTGGCGACGATCTCAACAATCAAAACCAGGATGTTCCCCCGTCCGGCGCCGAAGCACCGCCCCCAAGCAAGGATGAGAGCTGGGCCCGGATTATAGCGCCGGAAATCGAAGCGGGGAAGGAGAAAAGGATCGTTGTCTGGGGGCGTTTCTGGGGTTTGAGCGAAGAGCAGGCGGCGGCCTTTTTCTTGCTCCTGGAGCCCGAGCAGGAAAAAATTGTTGCTCTGCGTCTTGCTGTTTACGGGAATAAGATTAACCTTCAGGAATACAATCCGCGGCTCGAATATCCTAATTTTGAACAACGAATTCTTGAATACAGTGTTTCCGCTTCGCCGGTGCCCACAGTTACCCTGAATCAGGTCCGTGAACATATCAGCAAATTTATTGCTGACCGGCAAAATATTCAGGAACTGACGGATATATTAAAACAGGAAAATGAAGAAGCTTTTTATGACTGGAACAAACGGCTTGTAAAAAATGTGATACCAGTGGGGGATTTTGTTTTTCAAACTCGCGGCCAGATTGTTGCCCGGGAAAAAGTAAAATCA